>VFMC01000017.1 GCA_006515795.1 Acidimicrobiaceae bacterium
TACAACCAGTCGCCGGATGGCAGCCGCACCCTGTTGCCGAAGCCGTCGATCGACACCGGTGCCGGCCTCGAGCGCATCCTGTGCCTGTTGCAGGGCGTCGATGCCGTGTGGGAGACCGATCTCATGCAGCCGCTCATCGATCAGGCCTGCAGCCTGACCGGCAAGACGTATCGGCCCGGCGACTACGACGACCGCACGAGCTTCAGCATGCGGGTGCTCGCCGAGCACGCCCGTAGCAGCACCATGCTCGTGAACGACGGGGTCTTCCCGAGCAACGAGAACCGCGGCTACGTGCTGCGCCGCATCCTGCGCCGAGCGGTTCGCCACGCCTACTTGCTCGGCACCGAGAAGCTGGTCATGCCGGCCCTGGTGGAGACGGCCATCGATGTGATGGCCAACGCCTATCCCGAAGTGGTGAAGAACCGCGACTTCATCGTCGGGGTGCTGACCCGTGAAGAGGAGCGCTTCCGCCAGACGCTCAAGACCGGCCTGGGCATCCTCGAGGACGAACTCGTCGCCCACCCCGAACAGCTCCCTGGCGCCACCGCGTTCATGTTGCACGACACCTTCGGCTTCCCGCTGGAGCTCACCGAGGAGATCGCCGGCGAGCGCGGCATCGGTGTCGACGGCCAGGGGTTCGACGCCGAGATGAAATCGCAGCGCGAACGTGCCAAGGCGGCGCGCAAGGGCGCCGCGGTCGACGACGACCGGCTCGATTCCTACCGGGAGGTCGTGGAGCAGTTCGGCGTCACCGAGTTCCTCGGCTACACCGACACGACCACGCAGTCGCGGGTGCTGGCCGTGGTCGAGGGCTCTGCCGGCCCGTTCGCCGACGAGCCCGGCGTCGTCGAGATCTTCCTCGACCGGACACCCTTCTACGCCGAGAGCGGCGGCCAGGTGGGCGACACCGGCACGATCCACACCGACGGCGGCGAGGCGCTGGTGCTCGACACCACCTTCGCCCTGCCAGGACTTCGTCGTCACGTTGCCCGGATCGTGGCCGGCGAAGTCACGCCCGGCAGTCCCGCCACGGCAGCGATCCACGTCGAACGCCGCGACGCAACCCGACGCAACCACACCGGCACCCACCTGCTCCACCACGCCCTGCGCCAGGTGCTCGGCGAGCACGTGAAGCAGGCCGGTTCGCTGGTCGGCCCCGATCGCCTGCGGTTCGACTTCAGTCACTACGCCGCGGTCACCGACCACGAGATCACCGAGATCGAGGCGATCGCCAACCGCGAAACGCTCGCCAACTCGCCCGTGCGCGCCTACGAGACCACCAAGGACGAAGCACTGGCCATGGGAGCGATGGCCTTCTTCGGCGACAAGTACGGCAACATCGTGCGCGTGCTCGAGGCCGGTAGCTCGATCGAGCTCTGCGGCGGCACCCACGTGCGCGCCACCGGCGACATCGGCGTGATCAAGGTGGTGAGCGAGAGCTCCATCGGATCGAACCTGCGCCGCATCGAGGCCGTCACCGGGGTCAACTCGGTGAAGTTGCTGCAGCGCGACGAGGCCATCCTCGCCGACGCGGCCCGGCTGGTCGGGTCCGCCGCAGATGAACTCGTGGCGGGGGTGCAACGCCGCCTCGACGAGATCAGATCGCTCAACGACGAGCTCAAAGCGCTCCGCGCTCAGGTCGCCGTCGGCCGGGCATCAGAGCTCGCCACAGCGGCCGTCGACGGTCTCGTCGTCGAGCGAGTCGACGGTCTCGCACCGAACGACCTGCGCGACCTCGCGGTGGCGGTGCGCCAGCACCCCGGCGTCGAGATCGTCGTGCTCGGCGGGGTGGCCTCGAGTGGCGGCGCTTCGCTCGTGGCTGCTGTCACCACTGCGTCCGGCCGAGCCGCGGGCGAGCTGATCAAGGACGCGGCCAAGGCCGTCGGCGGAGGCGGAGGCGGCAAGGGCGACATCGCCACCGCCGGTGGGAAGAACGTCGAGGGTCTCGACGAGGCGCTCGCCGCCGCCCGCCGGTCAGCGACGAGCTGACGGGGTCGCCCATGCGCGCGCTCGGCGTCGACCTCGGTTCGAAGCGCATCGGCATCGCGGTTAGCGATCGCAGCGGAACGATCGCTTCTCCGCTCACGATGGTGCCGCGCAGTGGCAACCGCAAGCTCGATCACAAGCGCATCGCCGCTCTCGTCGTCGAGGAGGAGGCCGAAGTGGTCGTGGTCGGTCTGCCGCTCAACATGAACGGCACCGTCGGACCTGCGGCCACGGCTGCCATCGCCGAGGCCGAGGCGTTGGCTACCGTGGTGGGCGTGCCCGTGCAGACCTTCGACGAACGTCGCACCACCGTCACCGCCGACGCAGTGCTGATCGAGCTCCGGATGAAGGCCCCGGCGCGCCGACGAGTTGTCGACAAGGTGGCTGCGGCCGTGATGTTGCAGAGCTGGCTCGATCGGCGGAGCGCCGCCAGGTGAGCAGATCTCCTTGACCGCGACGAAGGTCGACGAACGCGGCAAGGGCACGCCCGACTGGCCCCACGACCCGTGGGACGACGCCGACGTCACCGACGCACTGGTGATCGAGCGGGTCCGGCGGTCGCGCTGGCCGTTCAAGGTGCTCGTCTACGTGGTGGGAGCAATGCTGATCGCCCTGGTCCTGGTCGGTGGATCGGTCGGGTGGTGGTACATCAACCAGATCAACCCCAAGGGCGATCCGGCTCCGGCAGTGAACTTCACGGTCAACGCCGGCGAGACCGTCGAGTCGCTCAGCATTCGCCTGCAGGAGGAAGGCTTCATCACCAACGCCAGGGTGTTCCGCTGGTACGTCGAACGCCAGGGCGACATCGAGCTCACGCCCGGCTACTACTCGCTCAAGCCGATGGACCACATGGGCAACCTCCTGCAGGTGCTGCGAACGCCACCGGAGCAGACCTACACGTCGGTCACGTTCCCCGAGGGCTTCACCGTCGCCAAGATGGCCAACCGGCTTGCCGAGCGCGTGCCCCGTCTGTTGGTCAGCGACTTCGTTGCGGCGGCGGGGGACGGGTCGGTCACGGCCGAGTGGCTGCCGCAAGGCGTCACCAGCCTCGAGGGCCTGCTGTTCCCCGACACCTACCAGGTCTCCAACGGCGAGACCGCCGAAGCGGTGGTGCAGCGGATGGTCGAGCTCACCGAGCGCGTCGGCCGTCAGGAGAACATCGTCGAGAAGGGCTACGTGCAGCAGCTCGACGCGTACAGCGTCTTGATCGTGGCTTCGATGGTGGAACGCGAGGCCAAGGTCGAGGCTGATCGCCCGCTGATCGCACGGGTCATCCTCAACCGGGTTCGCCGGGGGATGCCGCTGCAGATCGACGCCACGCTCTACTACGACCAAGATCCCAACCTGTCGTTCGATCAGCTCAAGTCGATCGACACGCCGTACAACACCTACCTCCACGCCGGCCTGCCCCCCACTCCGATCGCCAACCCCGGCCGCGCCTCGATCCAGGCGGTGCTCAACCCGGCCAACAACCCGCCCGAGGGTGGCGTCGAGTGCGTGAACCTGCCGCGCGCCGACTGCCAGTACCTGTACTACGTGCTTGCCGACGAAGATGGCCGGCACGCCTTCGCGGTCACTCTCGCCGAGCACGAGGCCAACGTCCAGAAGGCCCGTGAGGCCGGCCTGCTGTGACCATCACCGGGGCGACCTGCGTCGCCGGGGTCATCGGCTGGCCCGTTCACCACAGCCTGTCGCCCGCGTTGCACAACGCCGCGTTCGCGGCCGCGGGGACCGATTGGGTGTACGCCGCGTTCGAGGTTGCCCCCGGATGTGCCGGCGAGGCTCTCCACGCGATGCGCACGCTGGGCCTGGCCGGCCTGTCGGTGACCATGCCGCACAAGCTGGCCGTAGCCGACGCCGTCGACGTCCTCGCGCCGGCGGCGGCGGCGCTGCGCAGCGTGAACACCGTGGTGCACCTTCCCGACGGTCGGCTCGAGGGCCACAGCACCGACGGCGCCGGCTTCGTCGCTTCGCTCGCCGAGGCGAACGTCGCGGTGGCGGGCCGAAGTGTGGTGGTGTTCGGGGCCGGCGCGGCGGCGCGTTCGGTGATCGACGCGGTGGCCCGAGCCGGCGCTGCAACCGTCACCGTGGTGAACCGCACCACCGAGAGGGGTGAGCAGGCCGCGGCCCTCGCCGGCCCAGTCGGGCGCGCCGGTGGCTTCGACGACATCGCCGCGGCCGACATCGTCGTCAACGCCACCTCGCTCGGCATGGACGACGAGTCGACCCCGTTCGACCCGAAGCTGCTCGCTGCACACCAGATCGTGGCCGACCTCGTGTATCACCCGCTCGAGACCGCATTGCTCGTCGCGGCCAGGGCTGTCGGCGCGATCACTGTCGACGGGCTCGGCATGTTGGTGCACCAGGCCGCGTTGCAGCAGGAGCTGTGGCTCGGTGTCCGCCCCGACACAGCGGTGATGCGTGCCGCCGCGCTCCGTGAGCTCGACAGCCGACGCCGGATAGCCTGACGCTCGATGTTGCGCTTCCTCACTGCCGGCGAGTCGCACGGCCAAGCCCTCGTCGTCATCATCGAGGGCATGCCGGCCGGTCTGGAGATCACCGTCGAAGACATCCAGGTCGAGATGGCGAGGCGCCGGCTGGGCTTCGGCCGCGGACCTCGGCAGAAGTTCGAGCAAGACGAGCTAACCCTGCTCGGCGGGGTGCGCCACGGGCGCACGCTCGGCTCGCCGATCGCCATCGAGATCAAGAACAGCGAGTGGTTTCGCGGCGACAAGTGGCACGAGGAGATGTCGCCGGCCCCGGGTGCCACGAACGATCCGCTCACCCAGGTGCGGCCAGGTCATGCCGATCTGGTCGGCATGCAGAAGTACGGGTTCACCGACGCACGCGATGTTCTGGAAAGGGCCAGCGCGCGCGAGACGGCGGCGCGCGTAGCCGCCGGTGCCGTGGCGAAGAAGTTCCTCGCCGAGATCGGGGTCGGCATCTTGTCCCACGTCATCCAGATGGGATCCGCCCGCAACAAGTCCGCCGACCGCCCCACGCTCGTCGACCTGGCTGCCGTCGACGCCTCGCCGGTTCGCTGCTTCGACTCCGCCGCCGAGCAGGCGATGGTCCACGAGGTCGAGGCCGCAGCCAAGGAGGGCGATTCGCTCGGCGGCATCGTCGAAGTTCTCGCCTACGGCGTGCCGGTCGGCCTGGGCAGCCACGTTCACTGGGACCGGAAGCTCGACGCGTCGCTGGCTCAGGCCGTCATGAGCATCCAGGCAGTCAAGGGCGTCGAGATCGGCGACGGATTCGAGGTGGCGAGCCGCAGGGGCAGCGACGCCCACGACGCGATCGTGTGGGATGAGATCGCGCGTGAGTACCGCCGCGAGAGCAGTCTCGCGGGCGGCACCGAGGGGGGCATCTCCACCGGCGAGATCCTCGTGGTGCGGGCGGCGATGAAGCCGTTGGCCACGCTCAACCGACCGACGCTCAAGACCGTCGACGTCGTGACGAAGGAAGCCACGGTGAGCTTCAAGGAACGCACCGACGTCACCGCCGTACCGGCGATGGGCGTAGTTGCCGAGACGATGGTTGCGCTGGTCGTCGCCGCCGAGGCACAGCGCAAGTTCGGCGGCGACAGCGTCACCGAGTTCGTGCGCAACGCCGAGAGCTTCGCCGCGTCGCTGCGCCAGTCGTGATCCCGCCAGATCAACACCTGGTGCTGGTCGGGCTGATGGGCACCGGCAAGTCGTCGGTCGCCCGCATCCTCGCCGAGAGGATGGGACGCAACTTGTGCGACACCGATGCCGAGATCGAGCGACAGACCAGCCGGACGGTGCGCGAGATCCTCCTGCAGGAGGGCGAGCCGGCCTTTCGCATCATCGAGACCGGTGTGCTCGTCGCTGCTCTCGCCGCCCTCGAGCCGGCGGTCATCGCTGCCGCCGGGGGAGTGGTGCTGAGCGAGCAGAACCGTGCCGCGCTGGCGGATTCGAAGGCAAAGGTCGTGTGGCTGCGCGCCGAACCGTCGACGCTCGTCGAGCGCGTCCGCTGCGGCATGCATCGTCCGTCGATCGAACACGACCCCGAAGCAGGGCTGCGGGCGATGCACGAGGTGCGCGACCCGCTGTATCGCGAGGTGGCCGACATGATCATCACCGTCGACGGTCGATCGGTGCACGAAGTGGCGGAGGCGATCCTGCGATGACCGGAATCAGAACCGTCCGCGTCGAACTGGGCGAGCGCTCCTACGAAGTGCTCGTCGGCGCCGGTGCCCGCCACGAGCTCGCCGCGCTGGTGCCCGCAACCGCACAGCGCGCCGCGGTCGTCACCCAACCCGGCATCCCGCTCGAGATCGACCCTGGGATCCCCTTCGAGGTGTTCGAGATCGGCACCGGCGAAGATCACAAGCACCTCGGCACGATCGAGGCGCTGTGCCGGAGCTTCGCCCGGATCGGTCTCACCCGACACGACCTGGTGATCGGTCTCGGTGGAGGCATGGTCACCGACGTGGCCGGATTCGCGGCCTCCACGTGGCACCGCGGCGTTCCCGTGGTGCACGTCGCCACCACCCTGCTGGGCATGGTCGACGCCGCCATCGGCGGCAAGACCGGCGTCAACCTGCCGTCGGTGAACGGGCTGGGCGGCAAGAACCTGGTCGGCACCTTCTGGCAACCGAGTGGTGTGATCTGCGATCTCGACGCACTGGCGACGTTGCCACCGCGTGAAGTCCGTTGCGGTCGGGGCGAGATGGCCAAGTACCACTTCCTCACCGGTGACGACCTGTTGGCGATGGATGAGAGCACGCGGATCGCGCGTTGCGTCGAGATCAAGGCCACGGTGGTCGCCGACGACGAACGCGAGGCGGCCGGCAAGCCCGCCGGCAGGGCGCTGCTCAACTACGGGCACACGCTCGCCCATGCGCTCGAGATCGAGACTGCCTTCGCCCTGGCCCACGGCGAGGCAGTCGCGATCGGTCTCGTCTATGCCGCACATCTCGCTCACGTGCTCGGCCGCATCGACGGAGATCGGGTGCAACACCACTACGCCGTCGTCGGCGGCGCCTACGAGTTGGGTACGTCCCTTCCGGCGCACCTCGATCCACAGCGCCTCTTGGCGTCGATGGCTCGCGACAAGAAGGCCGTGAGCGGTCTCACCTTCGTCCTGGACGGACCGCGGGGTGTGGAGGTGGTCGCTGAGGTTCCGCAGGCCGCCGCCACCGAAGCACTGCAGGTGATGGCGGGGCGGTCGTGATGCCGGTCCTCGTCACCGATCGGCTCGTTCGGCGCGGGTGGCGCGACGACGACCGGGAACCGTATGCGTCCCTGAACGCCGACCCGATCGTGATGGAGCACTTCCCGAGCACGCTCACGGCTGTTCAGAGCTGGGAGATGGTTGACCGGATGATCGACGGCTGGCGCGTCAGGGGGTACGGCCTGTGGGCGGTCGAGGTGGCCGCGACCGGCCGCTTCATCGGGTTCGTCGGTCTGTCGTCGCCCACGTGGGACATGCCGTTCACACCGTGCGTGGAGGTGGGTTGGCGGCTGGCGCAGCATGCTTGGGGGAACGGCTACGCGCCCGAGGCCGCCAAGGCCGCCGTCGCCTGGGGCTTCGAGAACGTCGATCTGCCCCGCGGCGAGATCGTCAGCTTCACCACCGTCGGCAACACGAAGTCGCGGCGGGTGATGGAGAAGATCGGCATGAGCCACGATGTGGCAGGCGACTTCGACCACCCGCTACTGCCCGACTGGGAGGGCCGTCGCCACGTGCTCTACCGCATCGTCCGCGGCGTGTGACGCGAACGCGCGTCCGCGTCAGCCCATCCACTGGCCACCGTTGATGTCGATGGTCGCGCCGTTGATGTAGCGGGCTGCCGGCGAACAGAGATGAGCGACGGTCGCGGCGAGGTCGAGCGGGTCGCCGGGACCGGCATCGCCAGGGATCATGGCGAGGATCTTCGACCGCATCGTCGGGTCCAGCGCATCCCACATTGGTGTCGCGTGTGGACCCGGCGCCACCGAGTTCGATGTGATCCCGTCGACGGCGTGCTCACGGGCGAGGAACCGGGCCAGCGTCACCAGCCCTCCCTTGGATGCTGCGTACGCCGGTCCGGACAAGGCGCTGCCGCCGAACCGGGCGTTCACCGAGGCGATCAACACGATCGCCCCGCCCCCGGCGCGTCGCATCTGGGGGATGGCCTCTCGGGCGACGAGGTAGGCAGATGTGAGGTTGGTGTCGATGATCCGCCGCCAGGTGGCGGGCGATTCGTCGGTCACCGACCCCGCTCCGGTGATACCTGCTGCGTGCACGAGGAGCTGCACAGGGCCTGTTCGTTCCTCGATCGACGCGAAGGCCGACGAGACGGCGTTCTCGTCGGTGAGATCGCACGCATGGATCAAGCCGTCGCGGTTGTCGTCAGTCATGCGCCGAACGTCGAGGCGGTGGACGATGTCGGCGTTGTCGGCCAGTCGATCGGCTATCGCCCGACCGATCGCACCGCCGGCGCCGGTGACCACGGCAACTCGGCCGGTGGCCGGAAACGGGTTGGCGGTCATCGTTGGTGGAGCGCCTTCGGAGTTGCCGGGTCGGCCTCCCACTCCGTCCACGAGCCGTCGTAGACGGCGACGGGACCAAGGCCGGCCAGTTCGTAGGCCAGTGCGGTGCCGGTGGCGGCGACGCCGCCACCGCAGAACGTGATCACCGGCTTGTCGTCACCGAGCCCTGCCGCATCGATCGCGCCGCGTGCCGCAGCGGGGGTGACCCAATGCTCGCCGTCCGCCAGGAACCCGAGGGCCGGCAACCGCGCCGCACCCGGAATCGTGCCCGACGCCGCGTCGAAGGCCTTGTCCATCCGCGCGTCGACCAGATGATGATCGTCATCCGCGAGCGCTCGCAGCACGTCGTCCTTGGTTGCATATCGCTCGACCTGGAAGCGTGGCGTGAAGACGGCCGGCGGCGGGGTGTTGACACCTGTTTCCAACGCGCCACCGGAGGCCACCCACGAGGTGATGCCGCCATCGAGGACTCCCGCGCGGGAGTGACCGAAGAGCCGCAACGTCCACCACACTCGTGCCGCGACGGGAACGTGGTGGTCGTCGTAGAGAACCACGAACGTGTCGTCGCCGACGCCGAGTGCGCCCATCTTCTCGGCGTAACGAGCGGCGCCCGCGACCATGCTGGCGGGCCGGTCCGGATCAGCGAGGTCGGTGTCCCAGCGCACGTGAACACTTCCCGGAATGTGACCCTTCCGGTGTTCGGCATCGCCTTCCCGATCGTCGAAGGGTCGCAAGTACCAGCGGCAATCGAGGATCCGTACGTCGCGATGGTGAAGATGGTCGGCTAGCCAGTCGGTGGAGACCAGCGGGCCGAAGGGCGACTCGGCATCGACGATCGAATCGGGCGGCATTCCCTATTATGGCAGTGCCCGTCAACGAGGAGGCTCGCATGTCCGGTGCGCACCAGTTCGCCGGATTCGGCCTGTCGGTGTCCAACGAGGACGACGTCGGCGATGTCGTCGCGCTGTGCCGGCGCGCCGACGCACTGGGCTTCGACGAGGTATCGATTCCGGAGAGTCGGCTGCACAACTCGGTGTTCGCCGCCGCCGCCGCCGTCCTGGTCACCACCGACCGGATCCGTGTCCGGGTCGGGGTCACCAACCCGGTGACCCGCCACCCTGCGGCCCTGGCTCTCGAGGCGGCAACACTCGCCGGTCTCGGAGGGGCGAACCGGCTCATCTTCGGGATCAGCGCCGCCGAGTGGACCAACCGCGCCCTCGGGTTCGCTCCCGATGGCTGGAAGCCGTTCACCAACACCGTCGAGACCTTTCGCGCCCTGCGCAACTGGCTTGCCGGAGAACCGCTCGGATTCGTACCGACCACCTTCCGGTCGTCGCCCGAGACCCGGCTCGACCGACCGCC
>VFMC01000401.1 GCA_006515795.1 Acidimicrobiaceae bacterium
CTGGAAGCGCTTGTAGCTGTTGATCGTCGGCGCCCACAGCAGGCTGAACTCGCGGGAGGTCGCGATGAGACCGGCGAGGTAGTGCTGGAACAGCGGGCTCATGTGGTGGGCATCGTGGTGATCACCCTGGAACAGGGCCGTCTCGCCGTCGAGGCTCCACAGGCTGGAGTGGATGTGGCACGAGGAACCCGTGTCGTTGAAGTCGTACTTCGCCATGAAGCTCACCGAACGCCCGCTGAGATGGGCGATCTCCTTGGCCGCGTTCTTGTACACGCTGTTGCGGTCGGCCATCTCGACGGCGGTGGTGTAGTCGAGGTTGATCTCGTGCTGGCCCTTGCCGGCCTCGCCCTTGCTGAACTCGACCGGCACACCGGCCGCCTCGAGCCCACGGCGGATCTGGCCGAGGATGTACTCGTCCTTGGTGGTCTGGAGCACGTGGTAGTCCTCGAGCCACGGTGAATGCGGGCGAAGGTCGCGGTAGCCCTTGTCGTGGGCCTCGTCGTAGGTGTCCTTGAACAGGTAGAACTCGATCTCGCTGGCGACCATCGGCAAGTAGCCCTTCGCCGCGGCCTTGTCCACCTGGCGGCGCAGGATGCTGCGCGGCGCCACCTCCACCAGTTCGCCGGTGTCGACATCGTGCAGATCGCACATGATCATCGCCGTCCGGTCGACCCAGGGGGTGATCCGCACCGTGTCCCAGTCGGCACGCGCCAGCATGTCGCCGTAACCCTGCTCGTAGCTCGTGAACCGGTACCCGGGCACCGGGTTGTTGTCCATGTCGCAGGCGATCAGGTAGTCGCAGTTCTCGGTGCCGGAGTCGGCCACCTGCTCGAGGAAGAACCGACCCGTGGTGCGCTTGCCGACGAGTCGGCCCTGGAGGTCGGGAAACACCATCAGCACGGTGTCGATCTCACCCCTGCGGATCTGGTCTTCGAGGTCTTCTCTTGATACGTGCACGCGTGACGACATGGCCCGAGACACTAGACCGGCGGCGCGGTCCGGTTCGACGTGGGCTCAGGAGGGTTCGAAGGCGCCAACCTCGCGGCGCAGCTGAGCCAGGCCGACCGGGCCGAGCGACAGCGCGAACGTGTGGAACGAACGGAGATCGAAGCGGTTGCCGAGCCGCGACCGGGCGTCGGCCCTCGCGGCCAGCCACTCGCGCTCACCGATCTTGTAGCTGATCGCCTGGGCAGGCCATCCGAGGTAGCGGTCGATCTCACTGCTGAGGAAGTCGTCGCCCTGCCTCGTCTCGCTCGTGATGAACTCGAGGGCGAGATCGGGCGTCCAGACCGCGCCACCGTGGAACGGCGTCCCGTCGCTCAGGGTGGTGCCGGCAGGGATGCGCAACCCGAGGTGCATCCCGATGTCGATGATCACGCGCACCGCCCGCAGCTGTTGGCCGCAGAGGAACCCGAGCCTGTGGTCGGGGTTGTCGAACCAGCCGAGCTCATCGCACAGGCGTTCGGCGTACAGCGCCCAACCCTCGCCGTGGCCGGACACGAACGTGCCGCGTTGGTACCGCGACAGCCGCTCCCCCTGCAACCGCGCGTAGCCGATCTGCAGGTGATGCCCTGGCACCGACTCGTGGTAGCACGTGGTGACGTCGCCCCAGGTCGCGAACGATGTTCGACCCAGTGTCGGGTACCAGGTTCGACCGGGACGGCTGAAGTCCTCCGAAGGCCCGGTGTAGTACGGCGCCGCCGCCGAGCCGGCGGGCGGGATGTGCGCCTCACAGCGGTTCATGACGTGCGGGATGTCGAAGTGCGCGGCACTACGTCGCAACGCATCGTCGGTGGTGGCCTGCAGCCACTCCCGGTATGCGTCGACTCCGTGCACCGCACGTGCAGGATCCGTGTCGAGCAGGTGGGCGACCTCGGCCAAGCCCGCGCCGGGCACGATCTGATCGCACACCGTTGCTATCTCGTCGCGCAGCGTTCGGTGTTCGTGCCAGGCCCAGTCGTACATCTCCAGCGGATCGAGGTCGGCGCCGTTCATCAGCCGCGAACTGGCGGCATACCGCTCGTGCCCGCAGCCGTCGAACGTGGCCGCGTCGGGCAGGTACTCGTCGCGCAGGTACCTGGCCATTGCGGCGTAGGCCTTCACCGCCGCTGTGGAACCCTGCTCGACCTGGTCCGCACATTGGTTGGCGACCACCACCACCTGACGGCGCGCCGCGACGACACCGCTACGACGTCCGGCCTCGAGCGTGTGCTGCAGGCCACCGAGCGATGCAGGCACGCCCGCCAGCCGCTCGGCGATGTTGTGCCATGCCTCCCCACCGTCGCGACTCATGAGATCGAACACCGACCGAATCGTGCTGAACGGAGCGGCGATGGCGCGGACCGGACGCATCCACTCGCCGGTGTCGTGCAGCGACAACGCTGAACTGAACCGTTCGTTGATGAAGTCCTTGGCGAGGCGATCGGCCTGCGACAGCGGCTGCAGCCGGTCGAGCTCGACGAGCGTTCGCCGAAGGTGCTCGGCGCGATGGCCGATCGCATCGGGCGAGTAGTCGGTGACGAGATGGTCGAACCCATCGATCCCGCGACTCGTCGCAGAGAACGGATCGAGCGCGGCCGACTCGGCCACGAAGCGATCGGACAGCGCAAAGATCGGCGACAGCTCGGACATGGGCGCGAGCGTACGCGCGCTCACACCTTCTTCTTGGCTGGCTCCTTCGCCGGCTTGAGCACACCCTTGGCGAGCGCCTCGTCGAGGTACTGCTCGGCTTCCTCGGCGCTCACCTTCAACGCCGGCGCGATCTCGCTGATCAGGTTGATCCGGGCCCGGTCGTACATGGTGCGCTCGGCAGCTGACAGCGACGCGTCACGATTTCGGGCGGCAAGGTTGCGGACCACTTCGGCCACCTGGTACACGTCGCCGCTCTTCAGCTTCTCCTGGTGGTTCTTGAACCGCCGGCTCCAGTTGCTGGGCACGCGGGGGTCGGCCTTGGAAAGCACCGACACGAGGTGTCATCTCGTTGATCACAGTGCGCAAGATGAGGTACTCCTGGCTGGAGCCGAACGCCTCCATCTTCCTCGTGCCCACCACGATGCAAGCACCGTGCTGCGGGTAGATGACGGTTTCGCCCTTCTTGAACTTCACGCGCGACCTCGCTGATGTGGGCTGGGTTGGGCTGGGTTGGCCTGGGTGAGCGACGGGTGGAGCGGCGACGACGGCCGCCAACGTCTCGCCGACGGAATGCGCACCATCGGCTGCTCCAGGGTAGGGCCAAAACCCTCGAATCCCTCTGTTGTCGACGGGATGAACCTGCGGCCCGAAGCTGTGGCGATGTGAAGCGACGATGCCCTCAGATCAGTGCCCCCGGAGGCGCAGTCCCGGTAGGCGCATCGTTCTGGCGACGGACTCGACGGGCGTCACGATGCCAACGCACAAGGTGCCCGCTTCAACGCCGTCCTGCTCGGTGGGCCCGGCCACCCCTGTGAGCGCGAGGCCCACATGACAACCGAGAACCCGACGGGCGCCCTCGGCCATCTGCAGCGCGGCGCGTTCGTTCACCACCGGACCAGGATCGACACCGAGCAGGTCGAACTTCACCTCGCTCGCATAGCTCACCACCGCGCCACGGAACACCTCGCTGGCACCGGCGACGTTGGTGATCCCGTTGCCGCAGCAACTCGAGCACCACCGACTCCATCGTGTCGTCGTCGACGCCGAACACCTGATCGCCGACGATCTCGCGGACACGCGCCTCCACGGGGGCGAGCATGCGGGCTGCCGCACCGGCGGTGTCTGCCTTGGCAGTGAGCCGAACCTTCATGCCCTCCCACCCGCTGGCCAAGAACGCGAGCGTGGGGCTGCCCGCCGCGTCGAGCGAGGCAATCACAGGATCGAGGCGCTGGTTCAGACCGCTCTCGCTCTCACCCCACGTGCGCAACGTGCGGCTGACGATCACAGCCGTTCGCCCGGCCCGCCGATGAAGATCCGGGAGAACCGCTCGTTCCAACATGTCCTTCATCTCGTGGGGCACCCCAGGAATGGCGTAGACGACCTTGTCGACACCATCGACCACCACCGGGCAGATCAAGCCGGGAGCCGTCCCGCGGGTCTGCGGGATGATCGTCGCTCCGCAAGGAACGAGCGCCTGACGAAGGTTGTTGTCGGCCATCGGGCGGCTCCGCACGGCGAACATGTCGCGGATCACCGTGGCGATCGACTCGTCGTGGACCAGGGAGACCCGCATCACCGCGGCGACTGCCTCGCGGGTGAGGTCGTCGTGGGTTGGACCGAGCCCGCCACAGACGATGACCGCGTCGGCGTCGGCGAGCACACCGCGAAGAACCGATTCGATGCGGGCCAGGTTGTCGCCGACTTTCACCTGCAGCAACGAATCGAGGCCGTGCGCAGCAAGCTGCTCGCCGATGTAGGCGGAGTTGGTGTCGACGATCTGCCCCAGCAGCAGCTCGGTGCCGATCGCGACGACGTCGCAGCGCACAGCGGCTCAGCTCACCTGCGATAGGGAGGCGCTGCTCTTGCCCACGTGGGCACGCCACATGTACTGCGCCCCGCTGACGAGCGCGAGGACCACCGAGATCCACAGCAGGCCGTTCCACAGCCACTTCGAATCGACGGCCGTGAGCGGCGCGATCGCGAAGCCGACCGACAGCTGCTGGGTGAGGGTCTTCCACTTGGCGATCTTGCTGGCAGGCATGCTCACACCCTTGGCCCCGACGAAGGTGCGGTAGAGGCTGATCCCGATCTCGCGCCCGGCGATGATGACCACCGGGAGCAGCCAGAACACGTTGCGGCTCACCAGCGTGAACATCGCGCCGAGCACGAGCACCTTGTCGGCCAGAGGATCGAGGAACGTGCCGAGGTTGGTGGTGCCGTGGCGGCGGGCCAGGTAGCCGTCGATCCCGTCGCTCGAGCACAGCACGAACCACAGTGCGAACGCCGCCCATGCGCCACCCGGCTGTTCGGGGATCATCCAGAACATGAGCGGCGCGATCAGGACGCGACCGACGGTCACGAGGTTGGCCCAGGTGGCGATGGCAGATGGATCGACGGGCATCGCTAGACCCCCGCCGTTGCCGCAGCGGTGACCCCTTCGGCGACGAGATCGGGGCCCATCGCATCGATGATCCGCACCGCGACGAACTCGCCGACGGCCAGGTGATCGGGCACTTCGACGATGCCATCGATCTCCGGCGCTTCGCGGTGGCTCCTGGCCACGCCAGGCTCGTCGACGAGCACCGTCGCGAGCGTGCCGATGAGCTCGTCGCGGCGCCGGGCGGTGATGTCGTCTTGCAGTTGGCGCAGCTCTGCCAGTCGTTCGGCCATCAACGCCGGAGCAACGATGCCGTCGAGATCAGCGGCGTAGGTGCCCTCCTCGGAGGAGTACGAGAAGAAGCCGCACCAGTCGAGCTCGACGTCCTCGACGAAGCGGAGCAGTTGATCGTGGTCGTCCTCGGTCTCACCCGGGTACCCGACGATGAAGTTGCTGCGGAACGCGGCGCCCGGCTCGCGGCCGCGGATGTGGGCGATGCGGCTCGAGAACCGGTCGCCATCGCCCCAACGACGCATCCGCCGCAACAAGGGCTTGCTGACGTGCTGCAACGACAGATCGAAGTACGGCACGCCCGTGTCGCAGATGGCATCGATCAGCTCGTCGGTCAGGTCGCTCGGGTAGAGGTAGCTCGCCAGGTCTTGGGCGACGAGCACGATCTCGCGGGCTTCGAGCTCGTCGACCTCGCGCAGGATCGAATCGATGTCGCGGCTGCGTTGCGGCCCGCGGAACGACGGGATCGCGCAGAACCCGCACGATCGATCGCACCCCTCGGCGATCTTCACGTATGCCCACGGGCTGGTGCTCTTCGGCCGGGGCAGGTTGAGCAGGTCGAAGGACGGGACCTTCGCCGAGCTCACCGCGATCGATCGCGTCGGGCCACCGCGGGTGAGGCCGAGCGTGACCGGCACGCCGAATCCGGCGACCTGATCCACCTCGGGCAGCGCGTCGGCCAACTCCTGGCCGTAGCGCTCGGCCATGCAACCGGTGACAACCAGGCGGGCACCGCGCTTGCGCTGATCTTCGAGGGCCAAGATGGTGTCGATCGACTCCTTGCGGGCCTCGTCGATGAACGCGCAGGTGTTGACGACCACCAGGTCGGCCTGCGCCGCGTCGTCGGTGGGTTGCATGCCATCGGCCAGCAGCGTGCCGATCAACTTGTCGCTGTCGACCTGGTTCTTCGGGCACCCCAAGGTCTCGACGTAGAAGCGCTGCCCCATCGGTGCGTCAGGCTACCGGCGCGGCACCGCGAGACCCCGAACTGCGTCGGTCTCAGCAGGCTGAGCCGGTCGAGACCGACAAAGTTGCGGGTCAGCCGGCCTCGGCGTCGCGGAGGAGCTCGTACTCCTCGACGGTCATCAGCACAGCACGCGCCTTTGACCCCTCACTGGGGCCGACGATGCCTCGTTGCTCGAGCAGGTCCATGATCCGACCGGCGCGAGCGAAGCCGACCTTCAGCTTGCGCTGCAACATCGAGGTGGACCCGAGTTGGCTGCGCACCACCAGCTCGACCGCCTGACGCATCAGCGTCTCGTCATCGTCGTCGCCGCTCGATCCCGAGCCCGATGCGGCGAAAAGGCTGCTGCCCGACCCTCCCTCGTCGTCGCCCTCGACTCCCGCCACGTACTGCGGTTCGGGACCTTGGCGGCGCCAGTGGGCGACGATCTTGCGCACCTCCTCCTCGCTCACGAACGAGCCCTGGATGCGCTGGGCGACGTTCGAGTTGCCGGGGAGCAGCAACATGTCGCCCTTGCCGACGAGCTTCTCGGCGCCGGGTTGGTCGAGGATCACCCGGCTGTCGGTGAGCGACGACACGGCGAACGCCATGCGCGCCGGCACGTTGGCCTTGATCACGCCGGTGATCACGTTAACGCTCGGCCGCTGAGTGGCGACGATGAGGTGGATGCCGACGGCACGCGCCTTCTGGGCGATGCGGGTGATGCTCTCCTCGACGTCGCGGGCGGCCACCATCATCAAGTCGTTCAACTCGTCGACCACCACCACGATGTACGGAAGCCGCTCGAGCTGTCGTGCCTCGTCGAGATCGTCGGCCGCGGCGAGGAATGGGTCGCCTTGCAGCTCACCACGGTCGAACGCGGCGTTGTAGCCGGTGATGTCGCGGAAGCCCACCTCGAACAACAGGTCGTAGCGGCGCTCCATCTCCTTCACTGCCCAGCCGAGCGCGTTGGCCGCCTTCTTCGGGTTGGTGACCGGTTGGGTGAGCAGGTGCGGCATCAGCCGCACCTGGTCGGGCGTGGTGCGCATGAGCATCGAAGTGATGATGCAGTTGATGCCGCTCGACTTGCCGGCACCCGTCGCGCCGGCGATGAGCAGGTGCGGTGTGGTGGCCAGGTTGAGGAACACCGAGCGGCCGGCGATGTCCTTGCCGATGGCGACGTCGAGGGGATGGTTCGCTGTCTTGGCCTCGGTGGAGCCCATGATGTCGCCAAGGGCAACGAGCTGTCGGGTGTGGTTCGGAACCTCGACGCCGATCGCCGAACGACCGGGGATCGGTGCAAGGATGCGCACATCGGTGGCGGCCATGGCGTAGGCGATGTCGCGGTTGAGGCTGGTGATGCGCGCAACCTTGACGCCCGATCCGAGCTCGAGCTCGTAGCGGGTGACGGTGGGGCCAACGGTCTGGCCGAGCAACTTGGTCTCGACGCCGTGCGAGTCGAGCGAGTCGACGAGGGTGCGGCCGCGAGCCTCGACCTCGGCCTTGTTGACGGTCTGGGCCTCGCTGCGATGCAAGAACGTGGCGGGCGGCAGGACCCAGTGACCGCGTTGCGCGCCGGGCCCGAGATCGAGCTCGCTCTGCTCGCCCGGCGCACCGTCGAAAGGGCCGGCGGGCGGCTTGGCGCGGGAACGCTTCGCCTTCGGCGGATCGGCCCACACGTCGTCGCCGGAAGCGTCGTAGAGACTGGGCCCCGGGCGTTCGTGGTCGCCGGTGTCGCGTTCGCTGTCGAGCGTGGAGATGTCGCCGAACACGGTGCGGGCCCGTCGGGCCGCCTTGCCGATGGGTAGGGCCACGGCCCCGACGCCGCGACCGGTCTGGGTCATCAACGCCTTGATGGTGGAGCCGGTGATCAGCAGGACGCCGCCGACGAACAACGCGAGGAACACGACGATGGCTCCGGCGTCGGCGATCAACGACTTCAGCGGTTCGCCGACGAGGGCTCCGATCCAACCGCCGGCGGTGCCGAAGGCGTCGAAGTCGGCCATCAACTTGTCGGGACCGCGCACGACGTGGAGCAGACCGAGCAGCGCCACGGCCGACATGCCCCAGCCGAGCACGAGTCGCACTCGGTTCTCACTTCGACCGCGATGCACGAGCGCGGCACCCACCCCTACCAGCGCGATCGGCACGACGTAGCGACCGAGACCGGTGAACCACCCGACCAGCGTCTCCACTCCCCGTCCGACCGGACCGGCGAGACCTGCGTAGATCGCCAGGCCGATCAGCACCCCGGCGGCGATGAGACCGATGCCGAGGAACTCGTGCTCTCGTCCGTCGATGGCCGACCGCAACTCGGCCGCGGCCTGGTCGCGCCGTGAGCCGCGGGGCGGTGTGGCGCTCTTGGTGGAGGATCTGGTGGAAGCGCGCGCCCCCGGGCGCGACGTGGCACGCGACGAATCGTGCGCCGGGGTGGATTTCGAGCTTCGGCGCTGGCCGGCGCCGTAGGTGGCCATGGGCGTCAAGCTACCAAGGGGGCGCGCGGCGGCTGGGGCACCCCCCGCCCCGCGGTGCGTCCGATCAGACCGGGTCGCCGCTCAGCACAGCGCCGTTCGGGGCCACTTCGACGATGAGCTGGCCGCCGGCCTGGGACGTGACCACCACCGAGTAGCGCACCGCTTCGGCGGGGCCGCCCACCACCTCGAAAACGGTCGGGACGGAATCGGGCAGTTCGGCCGCGACGCACGAGGTGACGCGACGCGGATCGAAATCGAGCTCATCGGCGGCGAAGGTGCTGCCCGATGCCCCCGCCAACGGTTCGTCGGACGTGAGCGCGCCCCCGACGAAGACGAACGGGATGGCCTCGGCGCCGCCGTCGCCGGCGACGAACAGGTTCACCAGAAGGTCTGTGGCGTTGATCTCGTAGTACCGCTGTGCGCCACCGAGCTCGGCCTCCACCGCAGCCACCGCGTCGGCGATCGCGTCGACGCGCAGCACCGGATCGGCCGGCGAGCACGCCGCGCCAACCGGGGCC
>VFMC01000018.1 GCA_006515795.1 Acidimicrobiaceae bacterium
GGTCGCGGCGATCGGCACCAGAACGGCCGGCTCGATGCCGGCCAGCGCGCACAGCTCGCCGTCCCATTCCAGCCGGAGAACGTCCATCAACTGGAACCCGGCGGCGTTGCTCGGGTTGGTCACCCATTCGCCGGTGAGGCGGTGGGCGATGAAGCTGTCGACGCCGGCGAAGCGCTCCGGTGGGGCCTCGGCCATCGCCTGCGACCGGAGCCAAGCGATGGTCGCCAACCCGAGGCCGGCGGACGGCGTCCAACCGCTGACCCGCCGGACGAGCGATCGTTGCTCGGGGCTGAACCCCTCGATGATCGACAGCGCGCGCATGTCCATCCAGGTCACCACCGGCCCGACCACCCGGTCGCCGGCTACCGGCACCACCGATCCACTCTGGGCAGCCATGGCGAGCCCGGCCAGGCTCACGCCCTGTTCGAGCGACGACAGGGCCCGCTGTACCGCGGCGACGACGGCGGCCCACAGATCAGCAGGGTCCTGCTCGGACGCGCCCGATGTGGGGGTGGTCGTCGTGATCGGGTCGGACGATCCCTCGCCCAAGACCTTCCCCGCGCGGGCGACGACGACCGCCTTCACCGACGTGGTGCCGATGTCGAGACCCAGCACCGCCGCCGGCATCGTGCGCCTCGTCCCGTGCCCAGCCGTGCTCAGCCGTGCTCAGCCGTGCTCAGCCGTCGAGCAGGGCAAGGGCCTGCTCGACGGACGCGTCGCTGTGCACGATCGCCGCGATCGCGGCGGTCATCGCCGTGGGATTGGCACTCTGGAACACGTTGCGGCCGAACGTGCCAGACGTGACGGTCTCGTAACCGCTGCAGTACGGCGCCTTGATGAAATCGGCGCCGAGCTCGGCACCGAGGCGCGCCGCCAGCGCGACACTGTCGGCGCCGCGCATCTCGGGAGGCGAGTTGAACCCGCCGGGCACCATCTCGGCCAGCACCGGCATCTCCCACCGGTGCGCCTGCCCGATGGTCCGCGAGAGGTTCTCCAGCGTGGAATCCTCCTTGTCGGAGCCAGGCAGGGCGCTGACCACGAGTGCGTCGGCGCCGACCCGCAAGGCATCCTCGACGCCGAAGAAGCTCGTGGTCGACCCGCTGCTCGGCGTGCCCAGGTTGGTCGACGCGCCATCGCTGCGGAGGATCAGCCCGACGCCGCTGAGCTCGCGGGCGAAGCGGGTGGCGATGCCGAACGACGTCAGGATCGCGTCGGCGCCCCCTTCGACCACCTTGGCGATGGTGTCGCCCGGTCGTTCGAACCCGGCGCAGGGACCATCGAGCAACCCGTGGTCCAACGCCACGATGACGACTCTGCCGTCGGGGCGGAAGATGCGGTTGAGACGGCGGGTTGTCATCGCGACACTCCTGTAAGGATCGGGTAGGACTCGTGGAGCAGGCGGAGGTTCTCCTCGAGGTTCGACGACAGCACGTCGATCAGAACCACATCAAGCTCATGAGCGGCCACCATCTTGGCGACCTCGGCGGTGCAATCCTCCGGTGTGCCCGAAATCTGGTAGCGCCGGAGCAGGTCGTCGGTCACGATCGGGTCGACGAGCTCGGGGCGGTTGGCGGCGGCCGCGGCAGTCACCTGGTCGACCTCGGCGGGTGTCAGGCCGAGCGATACCAGGACCCGCTCGGGCGAGTCCATCAGCACGAACGACAGCGTCAACTTCTGCTGCTCGAGCATCGCCGGTTCGTAGCAGACCCGCCCGAGGTAGGTGCGTGTCGGCACCCGCCGCTCGGCCTGCGCCGCGGCGTCGACGACGATGCCGAGTGCGGCGCCGAGGTCTGGCTTGACGGTGACCATCGCACCGTCGGCTACCTGGCCGGCGAGGGTCAACAGGCGCGGTCCGCGGCTGGCGATCCACACTGGGATCTGCTGTCGACCGAGGCCCAGCCGGGCGTTGTCGAGCGAGCACGTGGCACCTTGCCAGGTGACGGTCTCGCCGGTCCAGAGGCGGCTCAGGACCTCGACCGCATCGGCGACCACCTGGAACGGCTGCCGACGGGCGAGCCCCATCGGGCCGAGGGTCATCGACCCGCCGGCGAGCATGGTGACCAGGGCGCGGCCACCGGACAGGGCGTTGACCGTGGCCAGTGCGGCAGCAGTGGCAGCCGGGTGGCGGGTGTAGCCGTTGGTCATCGGACCCAGCGCGATCCGCTCGGTCTGCGTGGCGATCGCACCCAAGGCCACGTACACGTCGACGTGCAGGCCCTCGTCGGCGACGAGGCAGTAGTCGTAGCCGATCCGCTCGGCCTCGCGCGCCACCGTCACCACGTCGGCGGCCGGCATGAGCGGCACGATGTGGATGCCAACAGCGACCATCGCGCCCGCTCAGCCGTGCTCGTTCTGGAGATGGCCGAAGCGTTGACCACCGTCGACGGTGACGATCTCGCCCGTGATGTAGTCGGCCTCGCACAGGAACCGCACCGCGTGGCCCACCTCCTCCGGTGTGCCCCACCGCCCGAGCAGGGTCTTGCGGGCCGTGCGCGCGTACTTGTCGTCGTCGTAGCTGTGCGGCCGCAACGCCGGTCCGGGGATCACGGCATTGGCCCGGATCGTCGGGGCGAGCTCGAGCGCGAGCTGGCGGGTGAGCGCCAAGATCGCCGCCTTGCCGACGGCGTGGCCGGCGAACCCTGGCCACGGCTCGAGCGCCGACAGGTCGCCGATCCCGATGATCACGCCGCCGCCCTGGGCCAACATCACCGGGGCGACCTGGTTGGCACAGTAGAACGGTCCGTGCACCAGGGTGTCGATCGAGCGATGCCAGATCTTCAGATCCTTCGTGGGGAGCGGATCGGCGACGAAGATCGATGCGTTGTTCACCAGCACGTCGATCGTGCCGAACCGGTCGGTGGCGGCTACGACCATCGCGCCGACCTGGTCGTAGTCGGTGACGTCGGCCTGCACGACCAGGGCCTCGACTCCAAGCGCCAGAGCTTCGCCGGCGGTGGCCTCGGCCTCGTCGTGAGAGCTGTTGTAGCTGATCACCACGTTGGCCCCGGCCCTGGCCAAGGCGAGCGTGATCCCCCGGCCGACACGCTTGCCACCCCCCGTCACCAGCACCGTCTTTCCGGCAAGTTCCATCTCGTCAGCTCCGATCCAGATCCATCGTTCGATCCTCGCAGCTGCCGAAGCCGGGAGGCACCGTGGCGCCGTAGACCGGCGTCGCTCCGGTGATCGCAGCCCATCGGCGGGTGCCGAGCTCGAAGTGCCACCACTCGTCCACGAACACCACGAAACCCGCCTCGTGCATCGCCCAGTACAGCAGCCGCCGCGCTTCGCGGTCGGGTCCTGGCACGTCCTCCAGCGACGCCGTGCGAGCAAGTGCGGTCGCGTCGTCGAAGTCGGTGCCGATGGCGACCGGAACGCCCCCGACGGTCAGCGTCAGATCGACCGCCCCTCCGGTCTCGTGTGGCGCCGGCGAGAGCGGATCGACGGTTGGCTCGGCGAAGAGCCCGGCCGGAAGCGCCGGGTCGGCGCAGGCCGCCGCGTACAACCGGGCTTGGAGCGCCCGCGGCCGCCAGCCGTCGTAGATCCCCAGGCCGAAGCCGTCGGGCAGCGCATCACACACCCGCCCCAGCCGCTCGGCAACCTGGGCGCGGACCCAGCACTCCGAGATCGAGTCCTGCCACCCTCCCAGCGAGTAGTGCGGCCAGATGTTCAGTCGCGGGTGATCGAGTTGCACCATCGGTTCGCTGCTCGGACTGGCCACGTGCTGCTGCTCGGGTTCATGGAGCCTCGGGAGCGGCGCCTGACCGCCAAGTGCAACCCCAGCCATGCGCACCGCGAGTTCGGTGCTCGTACCCAACCGCGGCCAGCCGATCCGGGGCCGGCCGATGCGAGGGGCGGGCTCGCTCATCGACGGACCTCGGTCAGGCGCGACTCGACACCGGCGCGGGTGAACACCCTGCGCGCCGCATCGCCGGCCTCGGTGAGCAACGCCCGCTCGTCGATCATCGTCAGCTCCCGGTTGTCGATGAGGAGGCGTCCATCGACGATGACGTGAGTGACGTCGGCCGGGCTCGAACAGAAGACGAGCGCACTCGCCGGCCGGTGAACGGGAGCCGCGAACACGGTGTCGAGGTTCACGATCACGACGTCGGCCTTGCGGCCGGCCTCGAGCGCGCCGATCTCGTCGGGCAACCCGAATGCTCTGGCGCCATCACGGCAAGCCATGCTGAGGGCGTTCTCCGGCTGGAGCGCTCGCGCATCCAGGTGATGGATCTTCTGCAACAGCACCGCGGTCTTGAGCACTTCGAACATGTCCTGGCGATTGTTGCTGCCGGGCCCGTCGGTGGCAAGCGCGACCGGGATACCTCGCGCCCTCATGTCGAGCACCCGCGCCACGCCCGACGCCAGGTACATGTTCGACACCGGGCAGTGCACGACGACCGCTCCGTGCTCGGCGATCAGGTCGACTTCATGATCGTCGAGCCACACGCTGTGGGCGAGCTGCAGGTCGGGGCCAAGGGCGCCGAGCTGCTCGAGCCACTCCACGTGGCGCAGACCACGCTCGTCCAGGCTCATCGCCACCTCGGCCGCGGTCTCGGCGCAGTGGACGTGGGTGCCCACGCCCCATTGGCGCGCCTGGGCGAGCGTTGTTCGCATCGCTTGGTCCGAGCAACCCCACGGGATGAGCGGCGCCAACTCGATCCGTATTCGGTCGTGGTCGCGCCATCTCCGGCGAAGCCGTCGCGTGCGCTCCACCACGACATCGGCATCCTCGCTAAGTCGCGGCTCGTAGTTGCGGTCGGCCCAGCCGCGGGCGAGCAGGAACCGGATGCCGACTTCATCGGCGGCGCGGCACACAGCATCATCAACCCCGTCGTGGTCCTCGGGGTGAACGTACTGGTGGTCGACGACCGACGTCGCGCCGCTACGGAGGTTCTCGACCAGTCCCACGAGCGCGGCCAACCGAGCGCTCTCGCCGTCGAGGTGCACGGCGCCGGGCCAGATGCAGTCGCGCAACCAATCGAGCAACGACTTGTCGTCGGCAAGACCACGAAAGATCGTCTGGAACAGGTGGGTGTGGGCGTTGACCATCCCGGGCATCACCGCCGAACCAGCGGCGTCGATGACGTGCTCGACCGACTGGCGGACCTCCGGTGGTGGAGCACCCGACCCGACCGCGACGATTCGGTCCGCGGAGATCTGCAGCCAGCCCGGATCGTGCACGGTGAAGTCGTCGTCGACGGTCACCACGACGCCTCCTTCGATCAGCACGCGGCCGAGGCGCGGCGGGAGCGCCGGCACCGGCCGCTACCGGTTCCAGTTGGCGAACGCGTCGACGACAGGCTTGATGTCGGGCATCATCGGATATAGCACCGGACAGGTGACCCCCGCATCGATGTACTCGGCGACCTTGTCGCGGCACTGGGCCGACGTGCCGACGGCCATCAGGTTGCGCACCACGTCATCGGGGATCAGGTGTGCTGCCTTCCGGTAGTCGGCTTCGGTCGCTGGCCAGCCGACGACCTGTTGGACCTTCTCGACCAGTTCGGGATCGGCGCCCGATGCCTTCACGATGTGCGGTTCGGTACCGAGGTAGTACGCGACCAGGGACTTCCCCGTGAGCAGCGCCTCGGCGGGATCGTCGTCGGACAGCGAGCAGACGAGCAGTTCGGGGCGATCGATGTCGTCGATCGTCTTGCCCACCTTGGCCGCACCGGTTGCCACCAGATCTACTGCCGCTCTGATGTAGCCCGGGGAGACGACGTAGTTCAACACTGCCCCGTCGGCGACTTCACCGGTCAGCTCGAGCATCTTCGGACCGGTTGCCCCGACGTAGATCGGGATGTCGCGCGGGCCCGCATCGCCGTAGGCCACGTCGAGACGCACCCGGTCGAGCTTCACGAACTCACCCTCGTAGGAGACCTCCTCCATCGTGAACAGCCGGCGGATCGCCTCGATGTTCTCGCGCATCGCGGTGAGCGGTTTGCGCCGGTCGACACCGACACGGCCGGCGATCGGCTCCCACCACGCGCCGAGCCCGAGCATCACCCTGCTGTGCCCCTCGGCGGTGAGGCCACCGAGCTCCCACATCGTGGCCCACGTGGCCGCGATCACGGCTGGGTTGCGGCTGTAGATGGGGAGCACGCCGCTGCCGATGCGCAGCCGCTTGGTGCGGGTGAGCAGGGCGCTCATCAGCACGACGCAGTCTCGCGCCAACCGGGTGTCGGCCTGCCAGATCTCGGCGAACCCCTTCTCCTCGGCGTACTCGGCGATCTGCAGCTCGTAGCCGATGTCGTGCTTGTCCTGCAGGTATAGCGCCATCCGCTGTGCCATCGGGGTCACCCTATCCGAGCGGTTCGGGCACCACCGGGCCGCGATGGGCCGCGACGGGTCACAGCCCGAGCGCCGCGGCAACCACCTGGAGCACCCGTTCGGCGCCGCGGTCGTCGAGCACCGGCACGAGGAACTCGTCGATGCCGTACCGCTCGCCCAGCTCGCCGAGCTCGGACGCACAAGCATCGACGGTGCCAGAGATGACGAACGGGTGGACCCACTCGTCACGTACTTGTTCGGCCGCCGCGTCGAGACCATCGGCAAGAGCGGCGCGCATGCGGGTTGCATCGGCATCCGACATGCCGATCGCCTGCTTCACCTCGGCGGGTGAGTCGACCAGCCGGTAGGTCATGTGCCGCCGGGCGACCGCCATCGTGGCGTCGTCGGCGACGACCAGCGTGGAGTAACTGATCCTCGGGGCGCGCCCGGTGTCGGCGCCGGCACGCCGAACACTCTCGAGAATCGGGCCCAGGTTCGGCTTGTAGATGAAGTCGAGCATGACGCCGTCGCAACGCGTGGCGCCGAGCGCGAGCATCTTCGGACCCCGGCCCGCCAACCAGATCTCGGTCGCCGGGCGCGCGTAGGCGATGGTGGCGTGGCGGAGCTCGGTGAACTCGCCACGGTGATCGACCGGCTGAGCACTGAACAGGCCTCGACAGACATCGATCAGCTCACCTACCGCAACCAGTGGCCGGTGCCGATCGATCCCCACGGGGTCCAACGTGAGGCTTCCACCGGCACCGACGCCCAGGAAGGCGCGGCCACCGCTCAGCTCGTCGAGCGCGGCCACCGCACCCGCCGTCGAGCTCATGTGGCGCGTGTACGGGTTGGTGATGCCGGGGCCCAGCTCGATCCGATTCGTGGCGACCGCGATCGCGGTCAGCGTCACGTAGACGTCGCGCGCGGCGAGCCCCTCGTCGTAGACCCAACACCGCTTGTAGCCCACGCTCTCGGCGTACTGGGCCAGCTCCACCAGGCGGCGGATCGGCACCTCGGGAATGAGGTTCAACGCCCCCTGGACCATACGGCCACCATACTCGTCCGCTCCACGAGCCTCACCGCCGTGAGATGGCGATGACCTGGAGCGCGCGGTCACGTCCGTGCAAGACGTCGACCAACTCGTCTACGGACCGGCGCGACGTGTCGTCGACCTTGTTGATCACGACGACCAACCTGGCGCCGGCCGGCTTGGCGCGCAGAGCGCCGCGGTGATGGAGCAGCACGGACGCGGCGTGCGTCGCGGAGAGCCGCTCGTAGGGCGTGCATCCGGCCAGTGCTGCCACCCGCAGCGGGCGGTGGCACTGATCGGCGATCACCCTCCCGAGCGCGTCGGCGCCGATGACCGACACCAGCAGCGTCGCCGTGGCCGGGACGACGGGCTCATACGGCGCCGGTGCCTTGAACGGTCGCTGGCGGGCACCGTCGGCTTCCACCACGACGTGATCCACCAGGTCGAACCACCGGTCGCAATCCTCCCGGGCCACCCCCTTTGCCTTCTTCCCCTCGATGCGCCGCCACACGATCACGGCCCGGTTCCGGGCCGCTCGGGCAACGTCGCCGTCGGTGGTCGGGAACACGACCGGGAGATCACCGTGCTGGTCGTGGCCCATGACGGTGGTGGTGGTCAACACGCGCGAGCCGCCGAGCTGCGAACCCAGGGCATGCAGCAGCGTCGTCTTGCCGCCACCCCCGATGAGGGCGATGTGCTCGCGCCGCGCAGCTTGCAGCACGTCGACGAATCGATCCAGCGAGATCAGTTCAGCCACGTGAGAACGGCCTCCACCACGCCCCCGCCGACGGCGAGGGCCTTGTCGGAGATCTCATCACAGGCGACGTCGCACCGCGGGTCGATGTCGCCGATCTTGAGGCCCGCGGTCACCTCTCGACCGTCGCCGATCAGACCACGCACGACCCCGTCGAACGGGGCTCGCAGTTCGCGTCCGGCGACGGCACCGAGCAGATCGTGTTCACGCACGCGGCTGCCGATCGTGCACGCCCAGCTGACCGCGCCATCGGCGGGGGCGCGCACGACGCGTTCGGCGCCGATCCCACCGACGCGGCCTGGCGTACTGGTGTCGGCAGCGGCGCAGCCGTGCCACAGCACACGGCCCAGTCGCGGCCCGCGCAACGTCTCGACGACGGCGTGGCAGTCGACGCCGGCAGTGAACCCCGGGCCGAGGGCGACCACGAGTGGGGCGTCGTCGATCGTGGTGTCGATGTTGCGCTTGGCCAGCCGGGCGTCGATCACGACGGTGGCGCCGACATCGATCAACTGCGGCGCGACGACCACCGCGACATCGCCGGCCAGGGCGATCTCGCGGGCTTCACGTGGAGTGGTGGCGAGGCGGCCGATCATCCCCTCGACGTCGGTCGTGCCGGTGTCGACAGCGGTGGAAAGCGCGACGGTCCTGCGGACGGTGAGCGGGTGCGCCAACTCGGTCACGATCACCGCGAGGCCGGCCCGCGTCAGCCGCCACGCAGTACCGGTGGCCAGGTCGCCACCGCCGCGGATGAGACAGATCGGCCTAGTCATCGCGGCGACTGGTCATGGTCTTGGCTGGTCATCGCGTTGGCGGCTCACGTCGGCGATTCACGTCGATGGTGGCCGATGACCTCGGCAAGGATCGACACCGCGATCTCGGCCGGGGTCTCGGCGTGGATCTCCACGCCGATCGGAGCCCGAACACGGTGCAGGTCGCCTGCCGCGACACCCATGGCCAACAGCTTGTCGCGGGTGGTGTCCCACCGTCGCGCGCTCCCCATCAGCCCGATGTACGCCGCCGGAGTGGCAAGCAGAGCCGGGATGATCTCCAGATCGAGGGCGACGTTGCGGGTGACCATCACCACCGACGTGTGCTCGTCGATCGGCGAGTCGACCATGGCGTCGCTGAAGCTGCCTGTCAGCACGGCCTCGGCACCACTGACCGCGCCGGCCACGTCGGCGCGGTCGTCCCATGCCACGACCCGGTATCCGAGCCAGGTGGCGAGCTCGATAACGGCGCGGCCGACGTGGCCGGCACCGACGACGAAGATGGTGGTCGTTGGCATGTGGGGCTCCAGGTACAGTTCGACCTCGCCGCCGCACACGCCGGGGTCGCCCGATGTGGGATCGGTCAGCGTGTATGTGAGTCGGCGTGGTCTGCCGATGGTGAGTGCAACGAGTGCTTCCGCGATCACGCGGGCTTCCATCTCTCCCCCGCCGATGGTCCCCGAGATCGCCCCTCCGGGGTAGATGAGCATCTTCGACCCAGGACGGCGCGGCACGGAACGGCGGGTGTCGACGACGGTGGCCAGCACGACGGGCTGCCGGTCGGCGATGGCCTGGACGAGCTCGGCGAGGATCATCGCCCGCCCCGCCACGACGTAGACGTCAGCGATGCCACAGCCGGTTCGCCTGTTCGTGGACACGGGCACGCATCTGGTCGATGTCGGCGCCGAGGAGCTCGCGGTTGCGGACCCGCCATCGTCCGGCAACCATCACATCGGACACGTTGCTGTGGTTGCGCCACAGCACCAGTTGTTCGACGAGGTTGTGAGCGGTGACCGGTGTGGCGAGATCGGAATCGACGAGCTGCAGGTCGGCAGACCAACCGACATCGAGCCGACCGACACGATCGAGGCCGAGAACGCCGGCACCACCTTCGGTGGCGAGGCCCAGGACCGTCGCTGCCGGCATCACGCCGGGATCCAGGCGGCGCGCCTTGTGCAGCAGGAACGCCGCTCGCATCACCTCGTAGAAGTCGTTGATGTACCCGTCGCTCCCCAACCCGACCGGCACTCCCGCCTCGATCAGCTCGGGCACCGGTGCGATTCCGCCTCCGACCTCACAGTTCGACAACGGCATGTGGCTGACCCGGATGCCACGCTCGGCGATGATCGCCCGGTCGCGGTCGGTGAGCTGCACACATTGGCTGGCAAGGAAAGACGGCGAGGCGACGCCGAGGTCGTCGTAGTACTCGAATGTCGACTTGCCGAACCGCTGCTTGCACCACAGGCCCTCGTAGGTTCCCTCGTTGGCGTGAGCGTGGGTGAGCACACCTTGGCCGGCGGCCAGCTCGAAGGCGCGGCGAATGAACTCGCCAGAGCAGGTGAACGTGGCGTGATAGCACATCAGCCCCGAGACGAGGTCGCCGCCGCGACACGCGGCGATGAGGTCGAGGTTCTCGCGGAGTCCAGCGGCGGCGATCTCCGGCCCGGCACGCTCTGTCGCCTCGAAGCTCAACACTCCCCTCA
>VFMC01000402.1 GCA_006515795.1 Acidimicrobiaceae bacterium
CCCTCGGGCGCAGTGCGGTGCGCGGCGAGGAGAGCGGTAGGAATGGTGTGATCGTCGAACACCTCCGTGGTGCGGAGCAGTTGCACGCCGTCGGGGAGGACAGGGTTCGCGGTCACGGGTTGCCGGCCGTGTCCGTTGCCGGTGTCGCAGTGCCTGGCGCGGAGCCCGCAGTGCGCGGTTCGTCTTCCAGGTCCAGGCGGGGGAGGAGCCGGTCGAGCCAGCGGGGGAGCCACCAGTTGGGGTCGCCGACGAGGGCCATCGTGGACGGCACGAGGATCATGCGCACGATGGTGGCGTCGACGGCGACGGCTGTGGCGAGGCCGACACCCATCATCTTCACGATCGGGTCGGGGCTGGCGACGAAGCCGAGGAAGACGCTGATCATGATCAGGGCGGCTGCGGTGATGACCTTGGCCGTGGCGCCGAGGCCCTCGACGACGCTGTCGATGTTGGTGTGGCCACGGTGGTACTCCTCACGGATGCGAGAGAGGATGAAGACCTCGTAGTCCATCGAGAGCCCGAACAAGATGGCGAACATCATCATCGGGACAAACGAAGCGATGGGGACGGCGTCGTCGAGACCGATGAGACTTCGGCCCCATCCCCATTGGAACACGGCGACGACCACGCCGTAGGCCGCGCCGATCGACAACAGGTTGAGCAACGCAGCCTTGAGCGGCACGAGGATCGAGCGGAACACGATCATCAACAGGATGAACGACATCGCCACGACCGCGGTGATGAACCACGGGAGTCGGGCGGAGATCTTGTCGGACTGGTCGATGAACCCAGCGGTGGGGCCGCCGACGAGCACGGTGGCGGAAGTCTCTGCCGTGACGCCTGGGAGGGTGGTGTCGCGGAGGCGGTGAACGAGATCGCTCGTGGCCTGGTCGGTCCGTTGAAGCCGGCACCGAATCCGTCGGCGAGCAGGTCGTAGGCGCGGCGCTGGGTCGTGCTGGTGGGCGAGGTGCCGGCATCGGCTTGCCCGAGTTGCATGTCGAGCACCGGGACGGCGAGCACGAGCAGCGCGACGGTGGCAGCAATGCTCGAGCGCCACGGGTGGTGGGCGACCCAGTGGGCCCAACGCACCCAGCCGCTGTGGCCTGACTCGGGTCCGGCTCGGTGGTCGCGCTCATTGCGGCCGAGGACTCTGCTGCCGGCGAAGCCGAGCAACGCCGGCAGGAGAGTGACCGCGACGACGACCGCGATGGCAACGACGATCGAAGCGGAGTATCCGAGGGCGGCGACGAAGGGGATGCCGGCCAGTTGCAGGCCGAGGATCGCGACTACGACGGTGCTGCCGGCGATGACGACTGCCTGGCCGGCGGTGGCGTTGGTGCGGCCGATCGACTCTTCGACGGGCATTCCTGCGGCGATGTTGTCGCGGTGCCGGCTGAGGATGAACAGGGCGTAGTCGATGCCGACACCGAGACCGATCATCGTGCCCAGCCTCGGAGCGACAGAGGGGATCTCGATCAGCCCGCTCAACAGGCCGACGACGGAGAGTCCGGTGACGAGGCCCGTCAACGCGGTGACGAGCGGTAGGGCCATGGCGATCAGGCTGCGGAACGTGAACAGCAGGATGATCAACGCGGCGATGACGCCGATTGCCTCGGCCGGCCCCGTCGTCTCCTCCTGCAGCACCGTGGGGAGTTCGCCACCGAACTCGACCTGAACCCCCGTCGATTCAGCGGGGTCGGCAGTCTCGACGAGGGCGTCGAGGGTCGCGCTGCCGAGTTCCGCAGTGGTGCCGTCGAACTGCACCGAAGCGAAAGCGATGGTCGCGTCTGGAGAGATCGAGCGAGGACTCGCGAGGGGTTCGGTCACTGCCAGCACTTCCGGTAGCGCGCGTATCTCATCGATGGTCGCGGCGATGCCGACTGCGAACGCCGGGTCGGTCACTGCTCCGCCCTCTGTGTGGAACACCACCATTGCGGTGGCGCCGGCCCGCTCGGGGAAACGGTCCTTCAGCATGTCGGTAGCTGCTTGTGACTCGACGCCCGGTACCTCGAAGTTGTCGACGGCTTCGCCACCCACGGTCCGGTTCAACAGCACGGCTCCCATCGCAATCACGATCCATGCGGCAAGCACGAACCTGCGGTTGCGGGCGGAGAACGAACCGATGCGATGCAGCCATGTCGACATTGCGATCACTCCTCTGATTGGGGCATCGACCAATCTACCGATAAATGCAGCGATTGCAACTATGCTGTCAGTGCAAGACCATGGAGGAGGCGTCAGGTGAAGTCGCAAGGCCTACGGGAACGCAAGAAGCTCGATACTCGTCGGCGCATCGAGGCCGTTGCCCTCGACATGTTCGAACGCGGCGGGTTCGAGACCACGACGATCGAGGACATCGCCGCCGCAGCCGACATCGCGCCGCGAACGTTCTTCCACTACTTCCCCACGAAGGAAGACGTCGTGCTGGCCGACTATGCCGATCGTCTCGCACGGATCACCGGCGCGCTCGCCGAGTGGCCCACCGACGAACCTGCATGGACCGCCCTTCAGCGCGCCTTCTTGTCCGTCGCCGCCGACTACGAGATCGAACGGCCACGTCTGCTCCGCCGGTTCCGGATCATGGCAGCCACCCCTTCGGTGTACGCCCGCAGCCTGCAACTCCAAGCGGGCTGGGAAGATGCCGTGGCCAGCGTGCTCACGCAACGAGCTGGGCTCGTGGCGGGAGGAGACATCACCCCTCGGTTGCTCGCCGCAGCCGCGCTTGCCGCGATGAGAGCATCACTCGGTCACTGGCTGGCAGCAGGTGGGAAGGGCCCGCTCCCGGCGCAACTCACCGACTGCTTCGATCGTCTCGCCCGCGGACTGGTCGCTGGGTGACCGGCTCGGCGGGGGGCCATGAGCGATTCGTCGGGGAGGTCGAACCAGCGCAGATGTTCGAACTCGGCCGACAAGGCGCCAGGGTGCGGGTCGGTTGCCGCCCACGTCGGGGCCTCCGAAAGCAGCTTCCGGGCAACATCGAGGTATCCGGCAAGTGCGCTCTCGGGAGCCCGGACGTCGGCGACGTGCGGCCGTTGCAAGTCGCCGGTCGCCGGATCGTAGGAGAGCTGCGAAAGCCGCAGCGGGGGTTCGACCGGCCCGTTGCGGTGGCGCCACAGTCCCGTGGCCGGTGCGAATCGGTACTCGGGCAGCAAACGCCATCCGTGCTCGGCCACGAGGTCGACGGCATCGACCAGGTACTGGAACACCGTTTCGGAGATGAAGTAGTTGAAGCTGACCCGCGTCCAGCCCGGCTTGATGCCCTCACAGCCCTGGGTGATCTCGTGCTCGAACTCGTGCGAACGCTCGATGTCGATGCCGAGGAGCCGGTGACCGTATGGTCCGGCGCAAGAGCATCCGCCGCGGGATTGGATGCCGAACAGGTCGCTGAGCAGGGCCACGACGAAGTTGTGGTGCACGTGACGGCCATGCGGTCGCCTCACGATGAACGAGAGGATCGAGAGCCGATCGGAACGGGTGTTGCCGAGCACCTGAATCGCCGGGTTCGCCGACCAGGTCGCGACCGCGCGCCGCCAGTACGACTCCTCGTGCTCCTTGATCGTGGCAACGCCGACGGCCTCCTTCAGTTGGAAGACGAGCCCGGCCCGGATCGATTCGATGACAGCCGGCGTGCCTCCTTCCTCGCGGTGCACGGGGTCGTCGAGGTAGCGGTGTTCGGTGGGGTTGACGTAAGCCACCGTCCCCCCACCCACCACGTCAGGCACCCGGTTGTGAAGCAGCGAGCGCCGCACCACCAATACGCCGGGTGTGCCAGGGCCGCCGACGAACTTGTGCGGGCTGATGAACACGGCGTCCTTGTAGGCCAGGGGATGCTCCGCGCACTGCGGGTACATCGCGATGTCGACGTACGGAGCCGCGGCGGCGAAGTCCCACAGCGACAGAGCCCCGTGGCGGTGGAGCAGGTCGGCGATCGCGCACGTGTTGGACACGATGCCGGTCACGTTAGATGCAGCCGAGAACGAGCCGATCTTCATT
>VFMC01000403.1:0-1139 GCA_006515795.1 Acidimicrobiaceae bacterium
TCGTCGAACGGCTCGAGGTGATCGTTCGGTTCCTCGCCCTGCTCGAGCTGTTCAAGCAGGGCTTGGTCGACCTCGATCAGAGCGAACGGTTCGGCGACATCGAGATCATCTGGAACGGGCTCACCGACGACAGCGATGCCGTGATGGCGATCGACGACTACGAGGGATGTTGGACGACCGCGACGAGATGCACGAAGCCGACATGCCGGCAGCCGGCGTGCCCGGCGCTCCAGACGCCGACACCGTGCGGGCGATCGAGGCGATCGTGCTGGTGGCCGTCGAGCCGGTGCCGGCCGACCTGCTGGCGCAGCTCCTGGAGATGCCGATCATGGTGATCGAACGGCTGTGTCACGAGCTGGCTGCCAGCTACGACGAGGCCGGACACGGTTTTCAACTGGTGAAGGTGGCCGGCGGGTACCGCTTCCAGTCGCATGCCGACCTGTCTCCCTACGTGGAGCGTTTCCTGCTCGACGGCCAGCGGGCGCGGATGAGCGGAGCGGCGCTCGAAACCCTCGCCATCGTGGCCTACAAGCAGCCGATCTCGCGTGGGCAGGTGGCCTCGATCCGCGGCGTCGATCCCGACGGTGTGCTGCGCACGCTGCAGGCCCGCGGGTACATCACCGAAGTCGCCCGCGACAGCGGGCCGGGCCAGGCGATCCTGTTCGGCACCACCGCGTCGTTCCTGGAGAAGCTCGGTGTCGATTCACTTGCCGATCTCCCGCCGATCGCCGAGTTCGTCCCCGGTCCCGACGTGGTGGAGGCGCTAGAGCACGGCCTGCGGGTGGAACCGAACGCTCCCGATGCCGGCTGATCCGGCGCCCGAGCCGCCGCTGTGGGAGCAGTGGGCTGCGGCGTCGGCGGCGATGCCTCAGGGTGAACGGCTCCAGAAGGTGCTCGCCGCGCGGGGCTGGGGGAGCCGGCGCGTATGCGAGGACATCATCTCCGCCGGTCGGGTGGCGGTGAACGGCGACATCGCCGTGCTCGGGCGCCGGGTCGACGTCGAGCTCGACCGGGTGGAGGTCGACGGTGTGCCCATCGGAACACGGCCTGGGCTCGTGTACTACCTCCTCAACAAGCCGAAGGGGGTGGTCACCACGGCGAGCGACCCGCAGGGCAGGCCGACCGTGGTCGAGCTGGTC
>VFMC01000403.1:1171-5603 GCA_006515795.1 Acidimicrobiaceae bacterium
CACGGGTGTTCCCGGTGGGTCGGCTCGACGTGGCCACCGAGGGGTTGTTGCTGCTGACCAACGACGGCGACCTCGCCCAGCGGCTCACCCACCCGAGCCATGGCGTCGACAAGGAGTACCTCGCCGAGGTCGACGGTGGTGCCGTCGCCCAGGGCAAGCTGCGCGCCCTTCGCGATGGAGTGCAGCTCGACGACGGGGTCACTGCACCGGCGCACGTGTCGCAGCCCTCACCAGGCGTGCTGCGGCTGACGATCCACGAGGGGCGCAACCGCCAGGTGCGGCGGATGTGCGAGGCGATCGGGCATCCGGTGCACCGCCTGGTACGCGTGCGCATCGGCACAGTGCACGACCGCACGCTGCCACCCGGCAAGTGGCGTGAGCTCGACCAGGGTGAGCTCACCGCGCTCATCGAAGCCGTCGGCGCGCGTGGCACGCCGGTAGATTCCTAGGCCGTGATCACGTCGAGTGCCGACCCCGCCGCCGACCGGGCTGGACCCGTGCGTCGCGCCAACATCGCCGGTCTCGGCCTGATCGGCGGCTCCATCGGCCTGGCCCTCAGCGAGCGGGGTTGGTGGGTCACCGGCGACGACATCGACCCGACGCGACGCGAGCGAGCGCTGGCGATGGGCGTGATCCGAGGCGCGGGTCTCGATCCGCTCGCCGAGATCACCTTCGGGTGCTGGCGCTCGCCGACCAGGTCAAGCTGGCACTCGCCGGCACAAGCGGCGTTGTCACCGATGTCGGCAGCGTCAAGTCCGGAGTTGCCGGCTCGATCGGCGATCCCCGTTTCGTGGGCGGGCATCCCATGGCCGGAAGCGAGCTGGAAGGCCTCGACGGCGCCGACGGCACGATGTTCGAGGGCGCAGTGTGGGTGCTCACCCCTACTGCCACCACCGCCGACACCACCTTCAGCCGCGTCGCCGCGGTGGTTGCCGATCTCGGCGCCGAGGTCATCGCCCTGCCGCCCGGGCGTCACGACGAGGTGGTCGCCGTCATCAGCCACGTTCCACACCTCACCGCAGCCACGCTGATGGGGCTCGCCAGCGTACGCGCCGAGGAGCACGCCGCGCTGTTGCGCCTCGCGGCCGGCGGCTTCCGCGACATGACCCGCATCGCCTCCGGGCACCCGGCGATCTGGCTCGACATCTGCGCCGAGAACCGCACCGCGATCCTGTCGGCGCTCGATGCACTGATCGGCGGCCTCGCCGACATGCGTGAGGTGGTCTCCACCGACGACCGACCGGGTTTGCATGATCGACTCAGCCGGGCGCGCGAGGCGCGGGCCAACCTGCCCAGCCGCGTCAACCAGCCGAGCGAGCTGGCCGAGGTGCGCATCCCGATCCCCGACCGCACCGGTGCTGCCGCCGAGATCTTCACCCTGGCTGCAGAGCTGGGCGTGAACATCGCCAGCTTCGAGGTGGTGCACAGCCTCGAAGGCAACCGCGGCATCGCGGTGATGCTCGTCGACGCTGCGCTCGCCGACGTGTATCGCGGTGGGCTGATGGCACGCGGGTACCGTCCAGCGGTGCAGCGCCTCGAATGAGCGAACCGGGCCCTGCCATCCATCGCCCTGCCATCCATCGCGTGCACCCGGCCACGGCGCCGTTGTCGGCCGAAGTGCACGTGCCGGGGTCGAAGAGCGTCTCCAATCGAGCCCTGGTGTGCGCCGCGCTCGCCGAGGGCACTTCCGAGCTCGATGGCGTCGCCCCCGGCGACGACACCGCGGCGATGCTCGACTGCCTGCAGCGCCTCGGAGTCGGGATCGGTGCCGCTTCGCATTCGCATTCGCAGTCGTTGTCGGGTTCGTTGTCGGTCCACGGCTGCGGTGAGCTGCTGCTGAGCGAATCGGCCGGGCCAGCACCGGTGGTGCTGGCGACGCGCCTCGCCGGTACTACGTCGCGATTCGTCACTGCGCTCGCCGCGTTGGGTCGCCGGCCGATCACGGTCGACGGCCTGCCACCGTTGCGAGCCCGCCCGATGACGCCGCTGCACGACGCGCTGCAATCGATGGGCGGCACCGTGGAACCGGGGGAACGCTGGGGCCACCTTCCGGTGACAGTGCGCGGGCCGCTGGCGCCCGTGGACGGGGCCGTCTCGATCCGTGGCGACGTGAGCAGCCAGTACATCACGGCGCTGATGTTGATCGCTCCATACATCGCCGGGGGCCTGCGCATCCGTCTCACCACACCACTCGTGTCGCGCTCGTACCTCGGCGTCACCGCGGCCGTGATGGCCGCGTTCGGCGTCGACGAAGTCGACATCGGTGAGCACGAAGTGGTGGTGCCCGAAGGTCGCTATCTGCCGACGGCGTACCGGGCTACCCGTTGGCTGCCGCCGCCATCGTCGGCGGCACGGTTCGCGTCCCCGGTCTCACGCGGTCGTCGCTGCAGGGCGATGCCCGCTTCGCCTCTGTGCTGGGCGAGATGGGCTGCCACGTCGTGATCGACGACAGCGGCACAACCGTCACCCGCGACGGGCACCTGCGCGGCATCGACATCGACATGGTCGACCTGTCCGATCTGGTCCCCACCCTCGCCGTCGTGGCGCCGTTCGCGCACACCCCCACGCGCATCAGCGGCGTGGGGTTCATCCGCTCCAAGGAGAGCGACCGCATCGGCGATCTGTGCCGCGAGCTCCGCGCCGCTGGCATCAGCGCCACCGAGCTCGACGACGGGCTCGTGGTCGAACCAGGCATGCCGCATCCGGCCGTGCTCGGCACGCACCACGATCACCGGCTGGCGATGGCGTTCGGGCTGCTCGGCCTGGCCGTCGATGGCATCGACGTGGTGGATCCTGATGTGGTGTCGAAGAGCTGGCCCGGCTACTGGGAGATGCTGGCGCACCTGGCGGAGAGGGCATGAGCCACCGACCTGCAGAGCATGGCGACGGCCGAGTCGTGGCCGCGTTCGATGTCGACGGCACGCTCACGACACGTGATTGCGTGCGGCCGTTCCTCGAGCTGCTGGGGGGTCGTCGGTCGATCCTGGCCGCGCTCGCCAGAGTGCCGCACCGCACCCTGGGTGCCGCCGTCCGTCTCGATCGCGACCGGATGAAGGACGTCGTGGTGGGCGGGGTGTACGCCGGCCGCAGCGTCGATCAGGTCGACGCCGAGGGCCGCGCCTTCGCCGACGTGGTGTTCGACACGATGCTGCGCCCCGACATGCTGGCCAGGCTGCGCTGGCACCAGTCGATGGGCCATCGCACGGTGATCGTCTCGGCGTCGCTGCGCAGCTACGTCGATCCGCTCGCCGCGTCACTAGGGGTGGAGCGGGCGTTGTGCACCGATGTGATGTCGGCGGCCGGTCGGTCCCTCGGCTCGCTCGACGGACCGAACTGCCGTGCCGCCGAGAAGGTTGTCCGCCTTCGTGCGTGGCTGGCCGCGGAGCAGTTGGACGACGTTCCGATCTGGGCCTACGGAGACAGCGCCGGCGATCGCGACATGCTTGCCGCGGCACACCATCCAGTCTGGGTGAAAGGCACTACCGTGACCGCCGTGCCACGTGAGGAGCAGGGGTGACCAAGGGTCTGGGGGCGGCCCTCGTGCAAGAGGCGCGGCCGAAGCAATGGGCCAAGAACCTGCTGGTGCTTGCCGCGCCTGGCGCGGCCGGCGTGCTCGACAACGGCTCGTACCTGTGGCGCGCCGTCGTGATGTTCGTCGCGTTCTGCATGGTGAGCAGCGGTACGTACTACTGGAACGACGTGCTCGATCACGAGAGCGATCGCAACCATCCGACCAAACGCCTCCGCCCGATCGCCAGGGGCGACGTCCCCCTCTCGCTCGCCAGGGTGGTGGGCACGCTGCTGTTGCTGGGTGGCGTGGGGTTGGCTTCGCTGACCCACCCGCGAGCCGCACTGGCTGCGGCTGCGTACGTGGTGGTCACCTCGCTGTACAGCTCCGTTCTCAAGCACGTCGCCGTCGTCGATCTGGTCGCAGTGTCGGCAGGTTTCGTCCTCCGCGCGATCGGAGGGGCGGTGGCCACCGATGTGCCGATGAGCACGTGGTTCCTGCTCACCACGTCGTTCGGCTCGCTGTTCATCGTCACCGGGAAGCGCTACGCCGAGCTGCGCGAGCTCGGTGACGGCGCGCAGGTGCGCCAGACCCTCGAGGACTACACGTCCGGGTTCCTGCGCATCGTGTTGTCGGTGAGCTGTGGGGCGGCGTTGGTCACCTACTGCATCTGGGCCTTCGACACCAAGGAGATCGCCGGCACGACGTGGCCGTTCTACGAGCTGTCGATCGTGCCGATGGCCACCGCCCTTCTCCGCTACACCCTGATCCTCGAACAGGGTCATGGAGCCGCGCCGGAGGAGATCTTTGCCGCCGATCGCACGCTCCAGGTTCTCGGGGTGGTCTGGGCCGCGGTGTTCGGGCTCGGTGTCTATGTGTCGTGACGCAGCGGTGGGCCGATGATCGGCCCGCTGTTCCCCGATG
>VFMC01000404.1 GCA_006515795.1 Acidimicrobiaceae bacterium
TTCGGCCGGGTCGCGTTCCTGGCCGGCTTCTGGGCGGCGGTGTTCGCGTCGCTGCTGGGCGTCTGGCAAAGCGTGCCGTACCTGTATGCCGATTTCTACGGCATCCTGAAGAAGATGACGCCGGCCGATCGCCTCGAAGTGGTCAAGGTGACCAGCACCCCGTATCGCCTGGCCCTGGCCTTCATCACGCTGGTGCCGCTGCCGTTCGCCTTTACCGGTCAGCCAATCGCCATCATCATCCTCTATACCATCGTCGGCAGCCTGTTCGTCCCGTTCCTGGCGGCGACGCTGCTCTACTTGAACAACCGGGTGAAGTGGACCGAGCCGGTGCCCCACAACGCGTGGTACACCAACCTGCTGCTCACCGCCATCCTCCTGCTGTTCGCCATCGTGGGCGCTTCGCTAAGGGGCGCGGCGTGGGGCGCGGCGCTCCGCGCCTTGTCGGGCTCGCGGCGTCGCCGCTCGTGGGGTTCGGCCTTCGCCTCGTGGCAGGAATCCCGACCGTGGTGCCCTCCCGACCACAGTTGTCCTCCCGACGTGAAGTGTCCTCCCGACGGGAAGTGCCCTCCCGACGAGTAGTGACCTCCCGACGCGAGGTTCCCTCCCGTACGTAGCACGGGCGCGATGCCGAGAAGCACCGCGCCCGGGCGCGACTAGAAATTCAACGCGAAGCCGATGCGGATGATCCTGGGTGCCAGGATATCGCTCGGACGGAGGTAGGCCGGACCAACTGCCACGGCGTGGTTCGTGGTGGTGTCGGCGTTGCCGATGTTGAAGAAGTCGATCTGGGGCGAGAAGCTGCGCGACCCGAAGCGGAACGCCTTCGACAACCGGATGTCGAACATCGTCACGTTATCGAACCGCTCGTCGCCCCGTTCGCTGAGCTGCACGGTCTGGCTGGCGCGGGTCAGGGTAATCCCCTGGGCGGCGGCGACTGCTCGCGTCACCGAGTAGGTGGACACGTAGGGGTAGCCGTTGTTGGCAATCATCGAGCCGGCGAGGTTGATCTCGCCCGGCAGAATGTAGCTGCCCGACAGCCGGAACGCGGTCTCCGAGTCGTTGCCGATGATGCCCTGCGGATACACCGTGTTGTTTGGATCGTTCAGGTCGTTGCCGGCGGCGACGCCGCCGGTGTTCTTGCCGATGGTGAACCCGGTCTGCATCTGCCACTTCCGGGAAAAGCGCTTGGTGGCAGTGAACTCGATGCCCTGGTATTCGGTATCGAGGTAGTCCTCGTTGTCGCGGACGTTCGCCGAGAGGACGTTCGCCGCCGGGCTGATGTTGAACACGGTGGCGGTGGTCGGCTTGGGGTTCTGCACCGTGCCGCCGGGACCGTTGGGCACGTTGATGGTGTGCGAGGTGTAGGCGCTGCCCGGCTGCAGCGTGTTGTGCTGGCCGAACTGTTTACGGTTGGTACGGTAGTAGTACATCGCGCCCACGCGCACGGCGCCGGGCAGCTGGGTCTCGATGCCGGCGGTGATCTCGTCGGAGTACGGCCAGTCCACGCCATCAGGGCTGTAGCCAGTGGTGGTACCGCCGCTGAACGCCGGGCAGGCGCCGGTCAGTTCGCCGGCATCGTACTTGCGATTGCCGTTGGCGTCGCCCCACGGGCAGTCGCGCGAACCGACCGTGAGCGGGTTGACGTTGGTGACACGGTCGATGCCGACCTGCAGGCCATAACGGCTGGCGCTCGCCTTGATCGCGGTGCGGCCGCTGCCCGTCACGTCGTACGACGCGCCCAGGCGCCATACGGCGATGCTGTGGTTGATCACCTCCCGCTCCGTCACCGTGCGGGGCGTGCCGAACGTCCCGCCCGGCGCCGATTGCTCCGGCAGCCTGCCGACGTACTTGTCCCAGCGCCCGCCGATGTTCAGCGTCAGGCGGTTCATCGACCACGAGTCCTGAACGAAGAAGCCGGTCACGTTCGCGACGTTTTCCGAGAACGCCGGCGAGTTCCACTGGCGCACCGACACCGGGCGGCCGTTGTTGTAGACCAGCCAGTGGTCGCCCTGTACCGAGTAGTCAGAGCCGTAGTAGAGCCGCGACCACTGCAGGCCGGCCTTAATGAGGTGCTCGCCGCCCATGCCGCTCTTGCCAAAGGTCACGATGTTGTCAAACTGCGTCCGCGAGTTCGGCTGGTGGTCTTCGCGCGTCGAGGCATTGAACACCTCGGTGGTCCCGGTGTCGATGATGCGCACCAGGTTGGGGTCGGTATCGGGCTGGTAGGTGTAGTTGGTCTGCCCGTCCATCACGCTGAAGTTCGACTCGTAGACCAGGCTGCCCCTGACGCCGGTGTACTTCGCCTGCGTGGTCTGCACGGGGTTGGTCTGCACCACCGAGGCGATGTCCGGGATGCGGTCGTTGCTGTCGCGCCGATGGCCGCGGATCTTGTCGTTCCAGAAGTAGCCGACCGAGACCTTGTTGTTGGGGCTCGGCTGGGTGATGACCTTGCC
>VFMC01000019.1 GCA_006515795.1 Acidimicrobiaceae bacterium
GCCGCGGCGATGATCGCCGGTCCGAACGTGAGGTTCGGCACGAACTGGCCGTCCATCACATCCCACTGGATGCGATCGACGCCGGCCTCGTCGAGCTCGGTGATCGCCTCGCCGAGCCGGCTGAAGTCGACCGGGAGCACGCTCGGCGCGATCTCGACCGGACGGGCAGATGACGTGGACTCGTTGGACACGGGAGGCAGGGTAGTGGCACGTACCCTGTGCCGATGGCCGTGCCGGACCACCGCGCTTCATCGATCGTGCGACTCACGGTCGAGCGCGTGGTCGCCGGTGGCGATGGCCTGGCTCGTGAAGACGCCGGGCGGGTCGTGTTCGTGCCGGGCGCCCTCCCCGGTGAAGTGGTCGACGTCGTGCTCGTGGGTGCCAAGCGCGACTTCGCCAGGGCGCAAGTGGTCGAGCTGATCGAACCGTCGCCGGTTCGCGTCGAGGCGCCGTGTCAGGCTCGGGCTCGCGGGTGCGGTGGGTGCGACTGGCAACACGTGGCGATCGCGGGTCAACTCGATCTCAAGGTCGGCATCGTTCGCGAGGCGCTGCGGCGCACCGGTCGGCTCCCCGATGCAGAGGTGTCGGTCGGGGGCTCGGTCCAGCCATGGGGATACCGCACGTCGATGCGATTCGCGGTCGACGGCGAAGGCCGACCCGGGCTCCGCCGCGGTCGCAGCAACGACGTCGTCGACGTCGACGAATGTCTCGTCGCCCACCCGGCGCTCGTCGCGATGGTGCCATCACTGCGGGTTCCCGTGGCCGAGGAGGTGTCGTTGCGGGTGAGTGCGAGCAACGGTGCGCGCAGCGCGTGGTGGACGCCGCCGCACGCCGTCGCCCACGGGTTGCCCGCCGATGTGATGGTCGGGCCCCAGGCGTTCGTCGTCGAGCAGGTCGCCGGTCGAGCGTTGCGGGTGAGCGCCCAGTCGTTCTTCCAGAGTGGGCCCGAGGCAGCCGAGCTCCTGATCGCGACGGTCCGCAAGCTGGCGGCACCGGAGCTGGACGCCGCCGGTACGGTCGTCGACGCCTATGGCGGTGTCGGCTTGTTCGCCGCCACGTGCACACCCGCCGAGACCGAGGTGATCGTCGTCGAGGGCTCGCCAAGTGCCTGCGCCGATGCCCGCCACAACCTCGCCGACCGGCAGGCCGCCGTTCACGAGACATCGGTCGAGCGATGGAACCCTTGCCGGGCCGACGTGGTGATCGCCGATCCGTCTCGTCAAGGCCTCGGCGGCGAGGCAGTGGCCCGGCTCGCCCTGACCGGCGCAGCAACGCTGGTGCTGGTCAGCTGCGATCCGGTCTCGTTGGCCCGCGATGCCGTGCTGCTGCACGCCGCCGGATACGTGCACCGGCAAACGGTGGCTCTCGATCTGTTCCCGCACACCCATCACGTGGAGGCGGTGACTCGATTCGACCTTGGCGACGTTGCACTCACAGCCGGGTGATCCGCCGCTCGACACGATCGAGGAATCGCTCCCGCTGTTCTGGTGTGCTGTGGTCGATCGCGTACAGCGCGATCCAACGGGCTCGACAACGAAGCCCGCACATCGCCCGCAGCGACCGGCTGAGCGTGCGCTTGCCGGCCTCGCCCTCGATGCTGTTGACGAACTTCGAGGAGCCGTGGCTCGTGACGCCGACGATCGTGCGCACGTTGGTGAGCAGCGGGCGGATGCGATTCGCGCCCTCCGGCAGATCCCACGCCACGCCGCGCACCAGCACGCGGTCGAACCAGCCCTTCAACATCGCCGGCTGCGCCGACCACCACGTCGGGTACACCAGGATCAGCGAGTCGCACCACGCGAGGTTGTCGGTGTACGCGGCGATGTCGGGGCGACGATCTGGCGCGCCGCGATGGTCGACGAGGTGCGCGGCCCGATCATCGCGATCGAGCTCGGGCCGGAACCCGTCGGCGTAGAGGTCGCTCAGCCGAACCTGGTGTCCGCAGGCGGTGAGCGCAGCCAGCGTGCGGTCCAGCACCGCACCCATGAACGAAGTGCGCGTGGGATGACAGAACAAGACGTACGCCTTCACAGCCTGGCCATCTTCCGTTCGACGCGATCGAGGAACGAGGCGCGTTCGGTGTCGCTGACGGTGTCCATCGCGTACAGGCCGAGCCAATTGCAACGCGTGCGCAGGCCGGTGCTCAGCCGCATCGCCCGCATGATGATCCGCCGGCCGTTGTCGTTGGTGATCTTCACCGAGACCCATGGGGAGCCGTAGGTGCTGATGCCAACCAGTCGTCGCACGTTGGTGAGGCCTGGCTTGACCTTGCCGTCGCCGTCGAACACGAAGCCGGTGCCGGGCACCAGCACCCGTTCGAACCAGCCCTTCAGGATCGCCGGCACGCTGCTCCACCACGTTGGGTAGACGAACACCACGATCTCGGCGTCGGTGAGATCGGCGATGTGTTCGACAACCAACGGATCGAGCGCCGGGTGCTCGCCATGGTAGGCCTGGCGCTCTTCGGCGCTCATCGCCGCGCCGAAACCTTCGGCATAGAGGTCGTGAACCAGCACCTGGTGGCCGGCCGCGGTCAGGCCCGCAATGGCGCGTTCGGCGAGGGCGTGGGAGAAGCCGTCGGGGTTGGGATTGGCGATGATCAACACGGCGCGCATCGTGAACGGCAAGCTAGCGGTTGGTCGCGCGGTGGAGCGCCCTGCGCCCATCGCGGCCACCTAGGGTGATCATGTGAGGGTGCTGTCCCGCGACGACCGACCCGTTCCGACCCCTCGTTCGCCGGTGCCCGGCTACATGGTGGCCTTCGTGCTCCTCGGCATGGGCCTGAGCATCGTCGGGCCCGCACTCGGCCATCTTCGCGGGCGGGCAGGAGTAGGCATCGGCGCGAGTGGGCTGCTGATCGGTGGCCAATCGCTCGGGTACATCGTCGGCTCGCTGATCGCGGGACGCTTCTACGACCACGGTCATGGCCATCGGGTGATGGTTCGCGCTGGGGTGATCGGCGTCGCTGCCGTCACCGCAGTGTCGGGTCTGCACCAGTTGTGGGCGCTTGTGGTCGTGTTCATGATCATCGGGCTGGTCATGGCGATGGTCGACGTGGGTGGCAACACGCTCGTCGTCTGGAGCCAGACGCCCGAGCGGGTCGGATCCTCGTTGAACGCTCTTCATCTGTGCTTCGGGATCGGCGCTCTCGTCACGCCGCTCGTCGTTGCCGCGTCGATCGCGATGACTGGTGGCCTGATGCTGGTCGCGCTGGTCGCTGCCGTCGTGCTCGTGCCTATGGCCTGGCGGCTCCAAAGAACCGAAGTGCCGACGCAGCGGACCGCCGCGCATGGCGAGCTGCGCGGCGCCGATTCGGACCGGGCGTTGGTGCTGGTGTGTGTCTTCTTCTTCGTGTACGTGGGCGCCGAGGCGACCTTTGCCGGCTGGCTGCACACATATGCCGCCGAGACCGGCCTCGGTGCCGACGGTACCGCCAGCCTGCTCGTCTCGGTCTTCTGGGCAGGGTTCGTGCTCGGCCGGATCATCGCGGTCTGGCTGGCCCGGGTACTGGCGTCGAGCACGTTGCTCGTCGCGTCGTGCCTCGCGGCCACGCTCGGCGCGGCGGCTCTCGGATTCGGCGACGGATCCGCCGCTGTGGTGTGGCCGACGACAGCGCTGGTCGGGATGCTCCTCGGCCCACAGTTCGCCACGATGATGGCCTATGGCGACGAGAGGCTCCGCCTGTCGGGAGCATCGACGGCGCGGATCGTGGCCTCGTCAGGAGCTGGCGGCCTCGTTCTGCCGGTGGCGGTTGGCCTGTTGCTCGACCGACATGGCGCCGGGGCACTTCCGTGGATGGCGACCGCGGCGTCTGGCGCCACCTTGGTGATGGCGCTCGCAGTGATCCGCGTCGGCCGTCACCGCCCGCCGGTGACGTCGATGAACGCACCGGTCACGTAGCTCGCCGCGGGTGAGGCCAACCAGATGACCGCCGCCGCCACCTCGGCCGGCGAGCCGGAGCGCAGCACGGGTATCGACGGTGCCATCCGCTCGACGCGGCCCGGCGGGGCGTGGAGGTGGAAGTCGCTCTCGATCAGGCCCGGACGAACCGCGTTGACTCGGATGCCCTCGGCGGCGAGCTCTTTCGACAGACCGACCGTCATCGTGTCGAGCGCTCCCTTGGAGGCCGCGTAGTGAACCCACTCGCCCGAGCCGCCGAGCACCGCCGCCTTCGACGAGATCGTGATGATCGAGCCGCCGTTGCCACCTCGGCTGGTCGACATGATCCTCGCCGCTTCCCGCGAGCACACGAACGCGCCGGTGACGTTCACCGCCCAGAGGTGAGCCAGCATCGTGGCCGTCACGGTGTCGATCCCGCCGTAGCTGCCGGCGATGCCGGCGTTGTTGACCAGGACGTCGAGGCCTCCGAACCTCTCGCGGACCGCGGCGAACATGTCGACGACGCTGCATTCGTCGGAAACGTCGGCGCGGTGCAGCAGAGCGCTGCAGCCCGTTCCTTCGAGCTCGCCCGCGAGCGCCTGTGCCGCCTCGGCGTTGGTGTTGAAGTTGATCGCGAGGTCGTAGACATCGGACGCGGCACGGGCGATGGCTGCACCAATGCCTCGCGAGGCGCCGGTGATCAACATCACCGGACGGCGGTCACGCGTTTGCATGCCTGCTCCTGAGGATCTCGCGAACCGCCGGCCACTCCTCGGGGATGATCGAGTAGGAGGCCGTGTCGCGTGCGGAGCCGGCGACGGTTGCGTGGCCCGTGGACGAGCGGTGTCGGCGGAGGACGCCTTCGAACGTGGCGCCGATCCGCTCGATCGCCAGGCGGCTCCGTTGGTTGAGTGCGTCGGTGCAGATCGCCACGCGGTTCACTCCCCAGACGTCGAAGGCGTGGCCGAGGAGGAGGAGCTTGGCGTCGGTGTTGATCGCACTCCGCTGCGCGTCGGCGCTCAGCCAGGTGCCGCCGATCTCCACCTCGGCAGGCAGTTGACGACCCGGCCACCAGACGACGTTGAGGAATCGGGTGCACCCCACCACGCGGTCGTCGGTGAGGCGTCGCTGGACGAATGGCACGATGGTGTCGCGTGCGGCATCGCCGAGCAGCCAATCGACGTAGGCGTCGGCGCTCAGCAGGTCGTCCGGAACCTGGGTGTAGCCATAGCTCGAACGATCGACGGTGGCGGCGGTGACGATCGCCGCGGCGTGCTCGCTGGTGAGGGGTTCGAGTTGCACGAAGGCGCCGGTGAGGGTGAAGGGTTCGAGCCGCATGGGGCTCCAGCATCGCACGACCCGTGCGGTCGAGCACGTACGGAAATACATCGGGACCGTCCTACGACGTATGCCCGATTGAGGCTCGGTCTCGAGATGGTTTCTCATGGGAGCTGCCCCGCTCGAATGGCGCGGCCACCAACCAAGGAGAGCCAAACATGAGCAAGCGTTCCATCCTCGCCGCCGCCGTCGTCCTCGCCAGCATCGCTGTCGGGGCGTCCCCGGTCGCTGCCAAAGGCGGCGACGTCGGTGGTAGCGCCACCTGCACTAGTGGGGTGAAGGCCAAGATCAAGGCCGGCCCACGCGACCCGGGCCAGATCAAGACCAACATCCAGATCGACGACGTCGGCCTCGTGGCCCAGGCGTGGACCATCACCGTCGCCGACGGAGCGGAGTCGCTGACCTTCGGGGCCACCACGGCCGGCCTGTCGAACTCGATCGACAGCGACGCACTCACCGGCAACGGCGCCGGGGCCGACACGGTGACGTTCACAGCCTCTCGCGCCGGGGCGAGCTGCTCGGGCTCGGTCACCGTTCCCTGAGCGCCCACTCTCGACGGGCGCAGGTCACCTCCGGCGGTGGCCTGCGCCCGTTCGCCGTTTTCCGGAGTCGTTCGTGCAGCTTTCCGATGCGCCGGCCGCCGCCGATTCCGTCCCGGGAAAAGTTCGCAGGATTTCTTGTATTCGGTGGCCGCCGGCGCAGCACTGTTGGGCGATGATTGAGGACTCCCACCCAGCGAGTGATGAGCGGCTCGCAGGCCTGACCGGCCGAATCCGATTCCACGATGTACCGGCGGCGTTGCACGATCGGTTGGCGGGCCTGTTCTACGCCGCAGCGCCCGCACCGTCGGCACCGCGGCTGCGACAGCGGATCGAGGCGGCTCTCCGTGCTGATGGCTTCGGCGGGCTCGTCCTGGCCGGAGCTCGAGGTGGAGAGGCGAGCCGGCAACTGCTGTTCACCGCCGCCGATGTCGACGTGACGATCCAGGTGCAACCGGGCGCGTCCGAGACGGCGCACCTCGATGGCATGGTCCTGCACGCCGACGGGGTCGATCGGCAAGGTTCCGTCCGGGTCGAGCGCTGCGGAGAGGTCGTGGCCGAGCTCGCCACCAGCGACGTCGGGACCTTCCGAATCCGCGACCTCCCGAACGGTGACTACACGCTGGTGATCGAAGTCGACGATGTCGACGTCGTCGTTGGGCCGATCGAGCTGTCACGCACATGATCGATCCCGCCGCGCTGGCCGAAACGCTCCTGGCGGACCACGACGTCGTCGCGCCGGTCGATCGGACATCGGTGGCTGCAGCGCTCGACGAGATCTCTCGCCGAGTCGCCGACCACCCGGCTCAGGCGATCAGGGCGATCATCCGTGTCGAGGAGCTCGCCGCGGCATGCGGCGCCGCCGACGTCGAGGCTCGTGCCATCTACGTGCGGGCGCAGGCCACAGCGGCGACCGGCGACCTCACCACGGCGCTCGGCCTCATCGATCGTGCCGCCACCGCGTTTCGCGCCATCGCCCACGCTGGAGCAGCGCTGCGCACGAACCTCGGTCGGGCCCACGTGCTCAACGAGACCGGTCGCCACGCAGAGGCGCTCGCCGCCTGCGACCGCATCCTCCACGCGCTCGCTACCGACCCGCCTGCTGATCTAGACGCCGAAGCCTGTCTCGAGCTTGGCGCGGCTGCCGAGCAGAACCGCGGCCTGTGCTTCGAACTGACAGGTAGGTGGCTCCAGGCGCTCGAGGCCTATGCACACGCCGAGGCCGGGTACTCGCGGCTCGGCGACACGGCAAGCATCGGCGAGGTCCTCAACAACCGCGGCCTCGTACTGCTGGCGCTGGGTCGCATCGCCGAGGCACAAGGCGCCTTTCGCGAGGCGCTGGCGACGCTCGCCGACGACGATCGCCCGCTTCGGGCGCTGGCCACCAACGGCCTGGCCGAAACGCTGCTGGCGCGGGGCGACTACGTTGCCTGTCTCGACGCGCTCGGCCAGGCCAAGGCCCTGCTGGCCGAGGTCGACGCTCCGCTTCCCGAGCTCGACCGCACTCTCAGCGCAGCCCGGGCCTACGAGGCGTTGAACCTGCACCGCGAGGCGCTCGCGACATACGAAGAGGCGGCGCGGTTCTTCGAACAGGGTGGCCTCGCAGTCGAAGCGGCGCGAGCAGCCTGGGGTGCGGCCCGTATCCGCCTGGCCATGGGGGATGCTGCTCGCGCCGCAATCGATCTCACCGAGGTGCTGGAAGCGTTCCGGTCGGCCGGCCACGGCCAATGGCTCGCGCTGGCCCTGCTCGATCGGGCGGCCGCGTCGCGCGCGGTCGGGTCGCTCGGCGAGGCGCTGGTCGATGCGCACGCGGCCTCGTCGATCAGTCGCGAGTCCGACGCACGCGTCGAGCTCGTGCGGTCGGAGCTTGCGGTCGCCGAGCTCCTCCAGACGCAGGGTCACGATGCGGGCGCCGCCACCGCGATCGGTCTGGCCGCCGAGGCACTCCACGACGTCGATCTGGCGCCGCTGTCGTTGATGGTCGCCCAAGCGCAGGGTCTTCACCTGATGCGCAGCGGCCGTTACGACGAGGCGCGTCTGCCTCTCGAACGCGCGGCCGACACCGCCGAGGCGCTTCATGCAGGGGTCGACGGCGCCCGCGTCGGGCAACGCTTCATGCTCGACAAGCTCGATGCCTTCGATGCACTCATCGAACTGGCGGTGAACGACCCCGCGGTCGCCGACGACCGGCGCGGCATCGAGGTCTTGTCCGCCACCGAGCGGGCGCGACGTCGCCGCTTGGGCGAGCTCGACGCCCGCGGCCAAGCGGTGTCGACGACACCGGACGACGGCAACGTCTCGCGCGAGCTCGACGCGTTGTACACCGAGATGCTCACGCCCGGTCACACCGATCGCGCCCGGTTCATCCGGCTGAGTGAGCGCGCCGCCGAGCTCGAGCTGCGGCTCAGCCGCGCCCGTCTCGACGACATGCGCAGCGAACGACGCGACGTCACCCGGTCCACTTCGAGCGAGTTGACGCGGCTGCCCAACGGCGAGACCGTGCTCAGCTGGTACTGGCTGCACGACCGCGTCGTCGCCATCGTCGTCCGCGATGGTGTGGCCACCCATCGAATGCTTGCAGCACACCGCGACGACGTGGTCGACGCGATCGCCCGCCTCGACGCACAGTGGCAGCACCTTCATGCCACCGAACAGCTGCTCGCACGGCACCACGATCGGTTCGAGCGAGCCTGCCGGGCTGTGCTCGCCGAGCTCTACGACCTGTTGGTTGCACCCGTCGCCGAGCTGTTGCCGAGCTCTCCGGCGGCGCCGCTCGTGGTTGCGGCACACGGCCCGCTTCAGCAGGTGCCGGTGCATGCCTTGCACGACGGTGCGAAGTACCTGGCCGAGCGGTTCACCATCTCCACCACCCCCAGCGTCGCCGACTTCATCTGGCGATCCGGGCTGAAGCACGACGGCAGCGGTTCGTCGCTGGTAATCGCCGCGTCCGATGCCTCCACGCCCGCCATCACCGCCGAGGGTCATGCCGTGGCCGCACACCTCGGAGACGTCTCGTTGCACATCGGCGATGCCGCCACCTCGACCGCGCTCATGAGCGGAGCTTCAGGCGCCGCAGTGCTCCACATCGCCTGCCACGCCCTGTTCCGCCGGGACAACCCGATGTTCTCCTCGTTGCGTCTCGCCGATCGGTCGATACGGGCCAACGAGCTGCTCGATCTCGATCTGTCGGGCTCGCTCGTCACGCTCAGCTCGTGCGACAGTGCCCGCAGCCACGCCGGCCACGGCGAAGAGCTCGCGGGGCTGATGCGCACCGTGCTCGGGGCCGGGGCGCGCACGCTGGTCGCGTCGCTCTGGCCCGCCGACGACAGGGCAACTCGCCAGGTCATGGATGAGTTCTATGGCGGATTACGTGCGCACGGGCCGGCGTCAGCATTGCGTTCTGCGCAGCTGGCCCAACTGGCGCGCACCCCGCACCCCTACCATTGGGCTCCGTTCGTCGTCATCGGCGGCCGGTGAGACCACGAGGACCTAGGACCGAGGATCCGTCATGAGCAGAATCCGTTCAACAACCCGACGTCGTGTCATGGCCGTGTTCGCTTTGGTCGCGGTGGCAGGCAGCGTCGACCTCGACGTCGGCCCGGCCGCGGCGCGCGACGTGCTGCCCCAGCCGATCGGAGTGATCGTCGGGCTCGTACCGGGCGAGTCGATCGAGGCCGTCGCGGCTCGCCACGCGACTACATCGATCGACGCCATCCCGGCGCTGTCGGCGTACCTCGTCACCTGGAACGATGCGCGAACCGCCGACCAGGTGGCCGACGAGCTGGCGCTCGATCCGGCCGTCGACTTCGCGAACCGCAACCTCACCACCCGGGCACCGGAGGTGGCGTTCTCCGGCCGCATCTACAAGTGGACCAGCGCACCGCCCAGCGATGTCGTCACGCAATGGGCGGCCGGCGCGATCGGTCTGGCCGCGGCGCATGCCACCACCACGGGTACCGGGGTCACAGTCGCCGTCCTCGATACCGGCATCGTT
>VFMC01000405.1 GCA_006515795.1 Acidimicrobiaceae bacterium
GCGGCTGCGCGGGGACGTTTGACGCGGGCACCCAGGTCATCCTGACGGGGACGCCGGACGGCAACTCGTCCTTTGCCGGGTGGTCGGGCGCGTGCACGGGCACGGGGCCGTGCACGGTGACGATTGACGCGGCGCTGACCATCACGGCGACGTTCGCCAGGAATCAGCATCTGCTGACCGTCAGCGTCGTCGGCGGCGGGGACGTGGCCAGCGACCCGCTCGGCATCCACTGCGGGACCGACTGCGATGAGCTGTTTGATGAGGGCACCGCAGTGCTCCTTGGGCCGACGGCCCACACCGGTTGGACGTTTGCCGGCTGGTCGGGCGCCTGCACCGGCACGGGGCCGTGCACCGTGACGATGGACGCCGCCAAGACGGTGACGGCCACGTTCGCGCGCACGGTGCATTTGATCACGTTCGCACCGCCGCTGGGAAATGGCAGCGGGACGATCACCTGCGACGAGTGTCCGCCGGGCAACATGGTGGAGGAGGGCAAGACCGTGACCTTCACGGCCACGCCCGCCCTCGGGTCGGTGTTTGCCGGTTGGGGCGGCGCGTGCGTCGCCTTCCTCACGTTGCCGAATTGCACGTTCACGGTTGACGGCCCGCAGGAAATCAGCGCGATCTTCAACAAGGACTCCGTGAGCCTTGCCGTGACCGTACTCGGCACCGGCACGGGAACTATCGAGTCGTCGCCGGCCGGCATCGCTTGCTCTGTCGGACTCGGCTGCAGCCACGCGTTTGATTACGGCACAGACGTGACGCTGACGGCGACGCCGGGCGCCGGGACGACATTCATGGGGTGGTCGGGGGCCGGATTGCCACTGGTCTGCACCCTCGGCACGCCGGCAACTTGCACCATGACGCTCACGGCCGCGCGAGTGGTCAACGCGACGTTCGCGGTGAAGGAGTACTTGGTCACCGTTCGGGGCGGCTATGGCAACGGAAACGGCACCATCAGCTCGAATGAGGGCTGGTTACTCTGGGATGCCTGCACGAGCCCGATCTGCCAGCGGACCTACCCCCACGGCACAGACCTGGACTTGACTTCAAGGCCGGACGACCCTCAATCGAGCCTGGCACATTGGACCGTGAATGGTACTGACCTCGGCGCAGGGGTCCTGCACCTCAACATAACCGAAGACACGGTGGTCGAGGTGTGGTGGGATGCGGACTACTGGCTGACGGTCACGCGCGGCGGCACCGGCAGCGGCACCGTCACCGACTCCGTTGGCGCGGTGAACTGCGGCTCTGACTGCTTGGGAACGGGCTACGACGCCGGTGACGTCGTGACACTCACAGCGACACCTGCCCCTGGCTCGATCTTCGCGGGGTGGTCGAGCGCGCCCGTCGTCTGCACCGGAGCGGTGAGCCCTTGTGAGTTTGTCTGGGGAAAGCGCCACCAGGAAGTGACGGCGACGTTCACCGCCCTGCCGACGCTCAGTATCACCAAGACGGTCAGCCTCACGGAGGGCGACACCGGAACCAAGACGGCGCTGTTCGTTGTCAGCATCCCGACGCCGGCGTCCGTGGACATCACCTTCGACTACGCGACGGCCGACGGCACCGCGACGGACGGGTCCGACTACAACGGAGGCTCGGGAACCGGGCTGGTCATTCCAGTCGGCACCACGAGCTACTCGTTCAGCGTCCAGGTCTACGGGGACACGCTGGTTGAGAGTGACGAGACGTTCACCTTGACGATCTCGAACAGCAACGCGCCACTGGGCAATACGGTGGGGACGGCGACGATCATCAACGACGACGATTACCCAACTGTGTCGTTTGCCACCGACCTGTCGGGGTCACCCGATCGGTCGACCCTCGAAGGCAGCACGGGCACCTACTCGACTCATGTGGCGCTCGACGTGGTGCTGAGCGCGGCCTACCCGCGGCCGGTTACGGTCACCTACAACACCGCCGACATCACGGCCACTGCCGGGGTGGACTACACCCACTTGGCTGGGACGCTGACGTTTGACCCGGGCGAAACCTCCAAGACCGTCTTCCTCGACATCAACGCCGAGTATCTCGTCGAGTCGGACGAGCAACTCCGGGCGAACCTGGTCACCGCGACCAACGCCTTGATCGGTGGCGGCGCGGCGCTGGTGACGATTAT
>VFMC01000020.1 GCA_006515795.1 Acidimicrobiaceae bacterium
GCGGGCGGGCCTGGCGGCGGAGGATCATGGGAACCGGTGCTCATGTCCGGGTCCGCTCAGCATGCTCAGCCCGCCGGCTGCTTCGTGGCGGCTGCGCCGGGAGTGTGTAGGCGAGAGCAACCCCGAACGCCGCACCGATCACGATGACGACGAGCGGCGCGTTGGTGCCGAGCGCGATCCGGGCGAAGTGGATCAGCAGCATCGCCAACCCGAGGCCGCCGATCGCTCCGGCGACCGCCATCAGCACCGGGCGCCTGCGTACTGTCGAGCCGGGCGAGGTGTCGTAGTGGGCCATCATTCACTCCTTGTCGTCGGGGACGGATGGACTGAGACGGGATTCGAGCTGTTCGAAGAGCAGGTTGTCGATGGCCCACGTCGGCACACCGAAGATGAACAAGATGAAGGCGATGACAATCGCAATCACGCCGCCGACGGCGAGGATCGATTCTAAGAACGCGCCGTGCATGCGAATCCAGACCGTCGCGTCGCACGCCGCCCCGTCCGCGCCCCGCAGGCGAACCGTCACGACCTGCAGCCCCGTGAGGTTGCCCGCGTACTTCTTCGCTGCGAACTCCCCGGTGCGGGTGTTGTCACCGATGTCGTTGATCCGCCCCGAGAGCAGATCCTTCTGGGAGATCGTCTCGGCAAGGAAGGCGAGAACACCGATCGCTCCACCAACCTCGACCTTCCATGTGCCGTTGCGCATCACCGCATCGGTCCGCCCTGTGTATCGGACACCTCCGTCGGAGAAGATGTCGAAGGGATCGGCCTTCGTACCGCCGATACCGGGCGCGGCCATCGAGTCGAGCAGCCCTCCCTCGTCGCTGTACGACTGGGCGGTGCCGGAGCAACCCGTAGCGTCGGCGGCAGACGCCGACGACACGGCGGCGATCGGCAGGAACGTCAGCAACAGGACCACGAACAGCATCCGCCTGATCACTTCTGCGAACCTCCCCATGCGAGCAGTGCTCCGCCGGCAAGCGAGGTCCACACTCCGAAGCCGATCACGTCGAGAACGCCCGGCACCTCGCCGCCGAGATCACCCGAGGCACTTACCGCGCGTTGCGTCTGCACGACGAACAGCCCACAGATGGCGATGCCGACAATGGCGAGCGGGCGCACGGCACGCTCCCAACCACGCATGTGTCGAGCGACAAACGCGCCACCGGCGACGAGCAGTAGTACGAGCCCGATCCGTAGCCCCGTGCCGGGGTTCTCGTAGTCGACGAGATACTTGATCGCCCCGTCGAACGCCGACACCGTGGGTGCGCCGGCACCGAGGTCGTACCATGGAAGGAAGGCCCCGAGACCGAGTGCGGCAGCGCCGGCCGACACCGCCCACGTGCTTTTCGAAGGAGTAACGAATCGCTGCCCGGCTTGGCTGGTTGGCTGCGCCGAGGCGACCGATGCAACCGGTGCGGCTGTTGACCGCGGCGCGGGAACGCTCCAGCCGTGATCCGTGCCGGCACCGCTTGGAACGAGGTCGCGCCCATCGACCCACGCCGTCCAGCCGTTGTCGCAGGTGATGTGCGCCCAGTCGCCCCACGTCTCGAGCTGCTGCACGTTCAGCCCAGGATCGAGCGATGGCCCGGGCTGCGCGTCGCCCGGTTCGGCCCAGGTCGACATGCCGGCGGCAGGCACCACGTGGGTCGCTCGGAACCCTGGTGGCGCAGCGCCGGGCAAGCGGCGCGTGTCGTCCACCGGATCGCTCGGCACGAGCTCGTGCTCGTCGGGCACTTCGGGCCAGGTCGCATCCGGGTGCTCAGCGATGAACCGCTCGTAGTCGCCGGCGAGACCTTCGGCTCCGGCCAGCAACTGCTCGAGCTCCGGATCGCTGTCTGGTTCGGGATCGAGCTCGAACACGGCCCGATCGACGCGCAGCCCGCCGGGCGGCGTCGACTGTTCCCACGCCGATGACGTCCAGCGCCACCAGACCCCGCCGTCGTGGCGCCAGCTGATGTGACTGTCATCGACGAAAGTGATCTCGCCGAACGCGATCCGCAGATCCTCGGCGACGTCGGCTTCGGACATGCCATCGGCGACGAGCATCGCCCTGATCTCCTCCGTCTGGTGCTGCCACTGTTCCGGTGTGATGCGCTCGTCGGTGCCCGGGAACTCGACCCGCTCCGACGTTGGACCCTGTGATGGATTCACTGCCCCGTCCCCTCCGTGTTCATCTCGCCTCCACCGCTCCTCGTGACGCGTGTTGGATGCATTGCTCCACCCGGCCGTGCAGGGTGCGGGTCACGCTGCGCTGCTGGCGGATCGCCTTCTCCAACAGCACGACGCGGCGCAACAGTTCGGCGATGTGCTGCTGACCGCGGATGAGGATCTCGTACGCCTCGGGGATCGACTGCGTTCGCCCGAATCCCCGCTCGAACGCCGACACCAGTGGCGACAACACCCAGCCGATGGCCTGGCCGCCACCCTGCAACGCCCGGCGACCGAAGCTCACACCGGTCAGCGGACCTGCGAGGTCGATGCTGCGCTGCGCGGCGGCAAGCGCCGAGGTCGCCATCGACTGTTGATTCAGCGCGTCCTTCACCGACCGCTGGGCGGCCTGGTGGGCGGCCCTCGCCTCCGCCTGGAGCCGTGCCTCGGTCGTCGTCGCACTGGCGACGAGGCGATCGTGCGCGGCCATCTGTGACTCCAGGTGGGCACGCTGGACGTTGCCGGATGCATCGAGCTGGGTCCCGAGATCGACCCTGCGACGAACGAGGTCGGCATGGGCCGCCTCGATCGCTGTCCGCCGGGTCTTGAGCGGCTGAAGCCGCGACCAGGTGCGTTGGAGATCGGCGTTCAGGTCTGCGAGGTCGTCGACGTTGTCGGTGAGGCTGATCAGCTTGCGCAGACGGGCGGCTTCCTTCTCGATGTCAGCCAACGGCCGGAGAACGTCGGCGAGGTTCCGTGCCTCGAGGCCGATCTGACGATTCACAGCTGCCAGGTCGCGGCGCAGCAGTTGCGACAATCGAAGACCGGACTTCGCACCATCGAGCGCCGTCCGAGAGGCCGCAACGTTGTTTCGAAGCGTCCGGACCTCACTGCTGGTGGCGATCGTCCTCAGCCGTTGCGCCGCCTCGGCGAGCCGAACCTGCGCCACACCCGCTGCTTGCTTCGCAGCGTCGACGAGTCCACGGAGCCGGCCTAGCCGTGCGGTCATCGCCGGCGACAGGTTCATCGGCGGCTTCCAGGTGTCGGCCTGGTGCGGAGCGGGCTTGAGGATTCGACCACGAATACTGTCGACCGCGCTCAGCGGCCCCCCGATGAGCCGACCGGCTTCGATCCCGGCGAGTGCGTTGAACCGCAGGACGTTGTGGTGCTGGATCTTCTCCGAGCGCTCCAACGACTCACGAACGTTCACGACAGCCTCCTCGAGCGTCCCAAGGCTCTCCCGCGCCGTGGTGTATCGCCGGTCGATGTCGACGCACTGCGGCGGCACGGTTGTCGCGCCACCGGGAAGCCGTCGCGATGGACCTGGTCGCCGTGGACGCCGGCGCCGCCAGATCTCAACGCCGCCGACGGTGATCACGCCGGCCACCGTCAGGATCGTCACCACCGACGGCCCACCACCGCCGGCGCCGTCCGTCGCGCCACCGCCTTCGATCGGGGGGATGAAGCACGACTCGTCGCCGGTCGGGCGATGGGCGGCGGCGATCGTGCGGCCGACGGCCTCGACCGTTCCGTTGATGCTGATCCGTTCGGCTTCGGGTGGGCCGCCGGGCGCTCGCTCGTTCGTCAGCAGCACGAGTGTGCCGACCGTGTGCGAGTTGTACCGAATCCAGGCCTTCTCCATCAGGGTGAAGGGGAACTCGAAGAACGACGAGAAGATCCCGTCTCTCTGCGGGTTGTCCTTGTTCTCAGCGAGCGGCCCCTCCTCACTGATCACCTTGGAATCCGAGCGGAACGTCTCGGTCTCGCGCTTTCCGGTCTTGCCGCGGAACGCCTCATCGGCCTCGTCTTCCGTGCAGAAGTACTCGATCGTGATCGCGGCACCCGACAGCGCGGCATCGCCGACGACAGCGGGCGCCCGATCGATTCGGTAGTTGCACAGCACGGTGCGCTCACCGAGTCCGCTCGCATCCTCGATCACCTCCCAGCCTTCGGGAACGCCCTCGTCACAGGCGTGCAACGTCACCGTGTCACCCGTATCGGACGGCGGTTGGTCCTGTGCGTCGGCCCTCGCGGCAAGCGGAGCGGCGAGCGCGGCGACACCGGTTGCGAGCCCGGCCAGCCGGCGGAACCAGCGGATGTCGCTCACGAGGACCGGGCCTCGGCGGTCGAGGCGACCGAACGCAGCGCGTCAACCGCACGGCGCCAACGCTCGATGTCGGTACGAAGGACAGCACCGTGTGGTGCGCTGACCGTGATCCCGTCGTAGCGCAGCCAGGTGCCGTGTTCGAGGTCGAGCAACCACGCCTCGTCTGTGCGACAGATCAGGCCGGTGCGCAGCAGCGTGCGCCGTAGCTCCGCATCGGTGAGGAGACCGGCGGCATGATCCGCAAGCGCAGCTCGGCAGGTCTCCAACGCGGCCGCAAGTTGCAGCGCCCGCACAGCACCATCGGCCGCGATCGGCCGGAGGTGTCCACCGTCGCCGTGTGCATCCGGTCCGCTGCTCTCGACGTTCGTCTCCGCCTCACCCACACGCCCAACGTGCACCGCCGCTGCAAGCGACGTGCAAGCGAAGCCGTCAGCGGAACTGCGTGACGAGCTGCTCGACGGCGGCTGATGGTTGAAGATCGAGTTCGGCGAGCGCGGCTCGGCACCGCTCGTAGGCACGTCGACAACCGGCATGATCTCCTTGCACGACCCGCAGCCGGATGGAGAGCTGGTGCAGTTCCTCGTCCCATCGGTCCTCGGCGAGCGCTCGTTCAACGACCACGTCCGCCTCCGCGGCACGTCTCGCCGCGATCAACAGCGCGACCGCCCGTTTCGACGCCGCCAGGCATCGCGCCCGAAGTCGCTCACGGGTGTCGCGGGCCCAGTCCAGATCAGCCAGATCCTCGAATGCATCACCGCCCCAACGCGCCAACGCTTCGAGCAACTTCTGCAGTTCGAGAGTCGGCTGCGCCGCAGCACGGTGCTGCGCAGCCTGGTCGAGCCGGGCCTCGACGTCCCACACGTCGACGTCGAGCTCCAAGCACGGCCGCAGCGAGAGCACGCCGGCGTCCTGCTGCAGAAACCACGGCGCGTCACCCTTCTCCCGGTCGGGTTCGAGCAGCGCCTGGACGTAGCTCAGTGTCATTCGCAGGTTCGCGGATGCCGCCGCCTCCGTCGCATCCGGCCACAGCAGGTCGGCCAGCCGTTGGCGGCGAACGCGCCGATGGATGGCCAAGCACGCGAGCAGTTGACGTACACGCAAGCGCCGCCAGCTGGGGTCATCCACCGCGTCCGCGCCGCGCACCAGGGTGGCCGCGCCGAAGAACCGGATGATGATTGGGCGGTCGGGTGGAATCGGGATGTCGGCCGCCAGGCCGCTCGCCCGTCGACGCACCGCGCCGTCGCCATGGCGCGCCGCGTCGTGGAGCGCGGCCCGAACAGGCACCGGCCAGCGCTCGGCGAGCGTGCGGGTGAGCTCCAAACCGTTTCGGGGTGACACCGACCGGACCACGAGTTCGGTCGTCAACCGTACCCCGAGGGCCGCAACGGCCGCCTCGACGTCGTCGAGCAGCGCCGGCGGATCAGCAGTTCCACCCGCTCGCAGCACGATCAAGGCCCGACAGGCATCGAGCACCCGGAGCCGGGGCGCGGCGCTGTCGATCGAATCGAGCATCTCCCGCGCCGGTCCATGCAGGAGGTAGGCGTGGGCCGGTATCCACAGCACCGCTTGCGCCGCGCCCGCCGCATCGAGATCGTGCCGCAGGCCACGATCCAGCTCTGCCGCGGCTCCCGCTTCATCGCCACAGGCGACCGCGAGCGCCGCCGCGGCGACCGCGCGAAACCCATCGACGAGCGGCCGACGTGTCGGCCCGTCGAGCAGCACATCGACATGGGCCAGCGACTCTGCCGCGCCGGCGACGTCGCCGGTGTTCGCCCGCGCCACGGCGCCCATGGCCAGCTGCGGAACGCGTTCGGAGATCGCGAACCGGCGCCCCGGGTCGTCGAATTCGGCCCAGTCGATCTCGCCGAGCCGGCCTCGGACGAGAGCTACTGCAGCAGGCAACATCAACGACCATCCGGAACCAGCGGCGGGAACGATCGCCAGCGCGGCGCGAGCCGATTCCTCGGCGTCGTCGACGGCGGCGGGAGCGTTGCCCAGCGCGAGCAACGACACGGCGCGGTAGTAGCCGGGGAAGTGCCGCAGACGGGGCTCGAGAGCACCGCATTCGTCGGCGGCGCGCATGCAGTCCTGGTGACGGCCGTCGATCATCGCGATGGTCGCCGTGTTGATCGATCGGAACTGCTCGATCGGCGCACCCAAGCTCAGGAGTTCGTCGATGCGATCGCGGCAGGCGACCATCCATCGGGGATCGGCGCGTACCACAGCGGTGTAGCAGGCGCGCACCCTCGCCGCGTTCTCCCTGGCGACATCGCCGCGAGCTTGGAACGCTCGGCTCGCCGATTCGATGCCATCGACAGCGATCGGGATCCACGGATCGGATCCGCGGGCGATCATGCCGCGGGCATAGGCGACCTCCGGCTCGTCGACATACTCCGCAGGGACGAGGTCGCACCAACGGTTCATGACATCAGCCCAGGGCGGGTTGGTCTGGTCGTTGCACGCGTCGAACAGAACGGGCAACGCGGCCTGCCACTCTCCGGCGACCGCCAGCAGTTCGAACGCGGTCGCGTGGTGCCCGCGTTGTTGCAACACCGAAGCCGCCTTCAACCGGGTGGCGGCGACCTCTTCCGCCGACAACTCATCGGCGAGCCACTGCTCCCAGAGCGCATGGGGCCGGATCGAGCCAGATCCGTCGACCGTCACGAGAGGGAGGCGAGCGAGTTGTTGGTGGTCGACTGGATGGCCACAAACTTCGGCGGCAAGCGCGGCATCGGCCCCGCCGACGGCGGCGAGGCAGGCGAGGTCCTTCCGCTGTTCGGCGGAAAGGCCGACCAACACCTCCTCGGCGACGAACCGCTCGGCGACATCCCCACCGGCACTCGCAGTCAGCTCGACGAGTGCCGGCCACCCGGCCAAGTCGCGGATGTCATCGGCATCGAGCCCGTGCCCTGCAACGAGCCGGCGCATCTCGTCGTCATCGAGACGAAGGTCCGTCTCGGTCAGGTCGTCTGCGCGGGAGTGGCTGACGAGCCGTGCCGTGGGGATCGGCGGGCGTCGCCGTCCAGCGACCACGAGATGACCGTTCTCGGGGAGCTTCGTGGCGAGATCGGCCAACGCCAGCTCACCGGCCGAGCCTTGGTCGAGCAGGTGCGCATCGTCGAGCACCAGGCAGACCTGCTCCGGTGCGCAGCTCCAGATGGCCGCACAGACATCGTCGACCGTCGGCTCGGCCGTGTCCGTGCCGCGGCCGCGGCGTACGGCCGACAACAGCGAACCGAGCAGTGTCGACGCCGACGAGTCCGCCGGTTCACAGCCGAGCCACACGTCCCGCCCGTGCCGATCGAGGTCGTGGTCGGCCAGGGCATGTACGAGCAGCGTCGTCTTCCCGAACCCGGCCCCGGCCGTGACCGTGATGACCCGGTGCTCGAAGCGGCGATTCAACCGCCCCTGCAACCTCGGGCGCACGAACGTGCGCGGTGCCGCCGGTGGCGGCACGAGCCGGAACGGCCTCTCCACGGGGCGTGACACTAGCCCGATGCCGACGCGGCGCGGACCGGGAACCGCCCTCAGGAGACGGTGAACAGGAACAGGTCCGAAGTGGCGCCGCCGGTCAGGGTGATCGCCTGGCTGATCACGACCTGGCCGTTCACGCGCACGGTGAGCTGGACGGACTGGGTCGTCCCGTCGACGCAGTCGTTGAAGAAGTGGACGTACGCCCGGTACTCGCCGCCGGGCGCCTGGCCCTGGGGCCAGAACACGTTCTCGACGTGATCCCCTGTGTCGACGCCGCACCCCGGCACGTCGTCGTGGTCGAGCGAACCGCCGCTCGACGACGACGGCGACGAGTAGTAGATCTCCTCATCGTTTGGATCGACCACGTGGAGGTCCATGTCGGAGTCGCTCGACCAGATCAGCGTCGCCTGGACGTCGCCCGAGCCGAGCTCGAGATCGGGCGGCACGGTAGAGGTAGCGATCTCCACAGGGGCAGATGTCGTGGTTTGCACAACCGTGGTCGAAGTCGTCGACGGCGTGGTGGTTGTCGAAGCGACGGCGTTGGCGCACAGCAACTCCACGTATTCCGACCGACGGCCGGCGGCCATTTCCGTGTACTCCCGGTACAGGTCGCGTCCGAGCCGGGCACCGAGGCGATCCACGGCGTATTCGACGGTGTCGGTCCGGATGTCGCCCGATACCCACGCCTCCTCCCACCGCACGACGGTCTCCGGACTCGGTGGCCAGAAGATGCCCGTCTGGTCGGTTGCTCGGAGGTGTTCGTAGGCGAACGAGTAGACGGCCGTGCCGAGGAGGTGGTAACGGGCACCGCGCTCGTCGCCGGCGTCCCCACGCACGTTGGCCATCACGTCCTGGACGACGGGCGAGTTGCGGTTGTCGCGCAGCACGTCGTGGGCGAGCACGAGCGCCTGGAAGGGGTCGCCGCCGGTCTCGTCCAGCGCCAGTTGGAGGAGCATGTCGAAGCTGAAATCGTGCGGCGTCGGGTTGCCGGCGGCGCGGGCGTCCTGGAAGTGGGTGCGCAGGACTTCCCTGATCCGCATCCCGGCACCGGCCGGAGCCTGGCCGATCCGGCCCGACTCGAAACCCAGGTAGTCGAGGACCGTGCTGGCATCGGGCACTGCCGCCGGATTGAACGTAACGCCCTCCCTGCAGAGGATCGCCCGCAGCACACCGTCGGACACGTCGTCCGCGGGGCCGGCCGACAGGCTCGCCAGGGCTTGTTCGTACTGCTCGCTGGTCACCGATGCCGTCGGGTTCGACACGAGATTGTCGAGGATCCGGCCGATGAAGCTCCTGCTGAAGTGGCTGACCTCGAACCGCAAGACGCCGCGCGTCGAGTCGACCCTGGCGCCGTCGATCACCTCCCACCCGCCATCGCCCTCGAGCAGCACCACTGGCACCGTCCCTTCCGGGAGGTCCACGAGCTCGAGCGGCACGACCACCTCGGCCGGTTGACCGAGCTTCAGGCCCGACGGGCCGAAGTCGATCACCGGTCCGGTCATCTCCGAGAGCGAGGCGAGCACCAGCGGCCCGAACACCGGATGAACCAGCGTGTCTTCGTCGTCGAGCGCGTAGTCGGCGAGGGCCGACCACACGCCCGGCTCTTCGCCAGCCAGGTCGACCAGACCGCCCACACGCCCAGGCGAGGCGGACACCGTCAACTCCGTCTCTCCGCCCAGCGCGCCGGCAGGGACCTTGAGCGCGATGCCGGCCCCGGCGCCATCGGACGCGGGGATGACCATCCGCCCGCCGGCAGGTCCGATCGTCTCGGTCGTCTCCGCAACGCCGCCGGTCCCGCCGACGGACCAGCGGGCGTCGTCGTCGCGGGCGATCACGAGCACGACGGCCACCAGCGACAGCACCGCGACTGCGGCGATCATGACGGCCGCAGACCAGCGCTTCCCCGGTGCTCCGGTTGGCGCTGTTGGGAGGGTCGCAGCAGGTTGGTCCATCGGTTGGCGATCGAAGGGATCTTGTGCCGTGACACCGCCCTGGCCGAC
>VFMC01000406.1 GCA_006515795.1 Acidimicrobiaceae bacterium
CGTCCGCTCGGGTTGATCGCCGTCGGCGGCGCGGTGCTCTGCTTCAGCTTCGGCTCCACGCTGGTGAAGAAGGCCGGAATCCCAGGCCCGACGATGGCGTTCTGGCGAATGCTGATGACGACGGGCAGCTGGGCCGCGATCCTCTGGATCACCGAGCGCCGCCACGTCCGCACCGACGAGTTGCGCCGTGCGCTCGTGCCCGGCGTCGTGTTCGGCCTCAACATCGCCCTGTTCTTCACAGGTGTGACCAAGACGAGCGTGGCCAACGCCGAGTTCATCGGCTCGCTCACTCCACTGCTGCTCGTTCCGGCCGGAGCGATCCTGTTCAAGGAACGGCTCGACAGTCGGGCACTGTCGTTCGGATGCGTCTCGCTGGCCGGTCTGGCGATCGTGCTGTTCAACGCACCTGTCAGGGGAACGTCGAGCTGGGAGGGCAACCTCATCGTCGGCTGCGCGGTGTTGCTGTGGGCCACCTACCTGCTCACCAGTCGCGTGCTCCGCCAGAACATGAGCGTGCAGGCGATCATGGCCGCGATCATGCCGATCGCGACGATCACGGTCTTCCCGATCGCGTTGGTCCGCGGTGAGCTCGACGACGTCACGAGCCGGTCGCTCCCCTACATGCTGATCCTGGCCGTCGCCACCGGCACCATCGCTCACGGACTGGTCGTCTACGCCCAGCACACCGTGCCGGTCGGCACGATCGGGATCATGCAGGTCGCCCAGCCCGCACTCGCCGTCGGCTGGGCGTACCTCCTGCTCGATCAGAGCATCAGGCCTGTGCAGCTGATGGGCATGGCGCTGGTGATCGCAGGTCTTGTGGCGGTGATGACCCTTGGTCTGCGAGGGTCGCCGGGGTCAGCCCGATCAGGGCCCAGGCCGCCAGGGCCGCTGCCAGCCAGGCGGGAGCAGGATTCCGACCGCTAGGGTGGGGTCGAACACATCACGGGGAGCTCGCAGGTCCGGCGGGCTGAGAGGGTGGCCGACCGTCACCGACCCACGAACCTGATCTGGGTAATGCCAGCGGAGGGAACCATGGGAACATCCGGTGAAGCGGTAGTCGTCATCGGTGGCGGTGCGATCTCGCCGCCGACGGGCGACCACGCTCTCGTCATCGCCGCCGACGGAGGGTACGACGTCGCCCGCGCCGCCGGGCTCGAGCCGAGCGTGATCGTCGGCGACCTCGACAGCCTCAGCGAGGCCGGCTTGCAATGGGCGCAGCTCCACCAAGTCGACATCCGGCGCCACCCGACCGACAAGGATCAGACCGACACCGCGTTGGCGATCGAGCACGCAATCGCACTTGGTGCCGATTCGCTGCTGTTGTGCGGCCCGGATCGCACCGACCGCATCGATCACCTGCTCGGCGCGGTGATCGCGTTGGGCGCGCCCGTGCTCGCCGCGATGGAGCACGTCTCGGCCCGTCTCGGCAGCACCGTCGTGCACGTGCTGCACCCTGGGCACTCCGTCACCCTCGACCTCCCGGTCGGCGCCGTCTTCTCCGTGCTCGCACTTCACGGCGTCTCCACCGGAGTGCAGGTGGTCGGAGCGCGGTGGTCACTCACCGACGCGACGTTGCCGGCGTCCGAGACGAGGGGCATCAGCAACTCCTCCACCGGCCGACCGGTCACCATCGCGGTGTCGGCCGGGGTGCTCACCGTGATCGTTCCGGCGGTGGCCGGATGAACCGCGCCGTGTCGGTGCTCGGCGCGGTCACCGCACTCTCGTTGCCGCTCGTCGGCTGCGGCGGCGCCGAGTCGACTCCGGTCACTCTCACGCTGGTCGCCTACGACTCCTTCCCCGACGGTGCGGCCGACACCACCTTGAACGCCGCCCTGGCCACCTTCACCGCCGACACCGGCATCGCCGTGAAGATCGTCATCGCCGGCGACGCCGGCACGATGGCGAGCAAGGCCGTACTCACCGCCGGGAACCCGGAGGGCGACGTGATGTGGGGCATCGACAACACCTTGCAGTCGCGGGTGATCGATGCCGGCGTGTTCGAACCGTACGAATCCAGCCAGCTCGATCAGCTCGATGCCGATCTCACCGCGCTCGTACCGGGCCACGAGCTCACCCCCGTCGACTTCGGTGACGTCTGCGT
>VFMC01000407.1 GCA_006515795.1 Acidimicrobiaceae bacterium
TTCCATCGTTGTCGATGTCCGCCACCGCCGGCGCTCCGTAGACGTTGAACCCCGGCGCCATCAGGCTCCAGAGCGTCCGCCCGGTGCGGCCTTCGAGGATGACGATCTGCTTGCCGGTCCGGGTCACCAGCTCGACCGAGCCGTCGCCGTCGAGATCGACGACCACGGGCCCCAGCCCGTAGTTTCTCGCTCCGCCGTCGGAGTGCTCGACCGTCCAGAGCGGCTTCCCTTCGCGGTCGAAGGCGTAGAGGCCATTCAGTCCGACCTGCCTCGGCCGCACCTGGTCGCTCCCGATGCCGCCCACGGTGATGATGAAGTCGTCGAGGCCGTCTCCATCAAGATCGGCAACCGTCGGCAAGCCGGCGAAGAGGCCGGATGAGTTCTGGCGCTCGGGCTGCGCCATCTGCACCGTGATCGGTCCGCGCAGGATTTCCCCGTCCGGATCGAGAATCCAGACCGAGAAGTGCAGCTGCGGGAAGGTCGCGTTGAAGCCGACGTGTGGGTAGAGGTAGAGGATCTCGGGCTCGGGGTCACCGTCGGCCTGGATCGTGGTGACGCGCCCGTCAGCGAGGACTTCGGGAATCGTCTGGGGGAGAGTGCGCACGACCTTGCCGTCGCGCCAGAGCTTGGCGTTGTTCGAGCCATCCTGTCCGTAGATCCAGGCCCAGAGCTGCTTGCCGGTGTGATCCTGGGCGCTCAAGCCGAGGACCACCTCGAGCGTCCCGTCGAGGTCAAGGTCGACGGCAAGGGGGAGATACGTGCCCAGCCCGAAGCTCGAACCACCATAGGTCGGAAAGGGAGCCTCCCACTGGTGATGTCCCTCGGCGTCGAAGACGTCGGCGCCGGTGAGGATCTCGCTCTTGCCGTCGCCGTCGAGGTCGGCGAGGACGAAATGGCCGAAGCCTGCGCTCCTCCCCTCCCCGGCAACGTTCGAGACCTGCGTGCGCCATTTTTCGCTGCCGTCGGCATTCACGCAGACGATGGTGCGCCCGGTCCAGACCATCATCTCCGGGACTCCGTCGCCATCGAGGTCGCCGATCGCCGGCGCCTGCCCCGCGTTGACCTGGATCGCATTCGACCGGTTGGCCGGCCAGACCCAGAGCTCGCGGCCCGAGTCGCCGCTCACCGCTTGCAAGTAGCCGTTCCCCCCTCCGGCATCGGCCAGGAAGACCAGATCGGGCACGTCCCGCTCGTCGATCCTCCCGTCGCCATCGTCGTCGGTCAGGTTCGCCACCGCCGGCCCGTTGTGGACGATCGGGGTCCCGCCGGCGCTCGGTCCCTTCCAGAGCCACTCGACGACCGGCTGCATGTCGGCAATCGACCCCGAGAACTGGCTCGAGCTGCCGCTCGAGGCGATGTTGTTCGACTCGTCAAGCTCGGCGACCGCGCGGCCGCTGTCGACGAAGGCCCAGAGCGGACTGTCGAGGAAGTCGCCGGCATAGGCTGTCGGCACCTGGATCTCCGCCTCCCCCATCGCCGCGATCGCCCCGGTAAAGCCCACGCGACCCGCGACCGGATCGCTCTGGGGTTCGATCGCGCCAGAACGGTTCGTGTCCACGAAGAGCGTGACCTCGAACGAGCCCTGGAACGCGGCATTGCCCTGGTTATGCACCGCGACGGTCGTCGTGCCTGTGGCGGTCAGCGCTTGCGGGTCGGCAGCGAGCGCCCTCGAATCGACCGCGCCGACCGAGAGGTCCACGCCGAACTCGCCCACCGTGAGCTTCCACGTGGTGAAGGCGCGCCCGCCGCGGCCGTCGAGAGCTTCGAGCGCGACGACGTGGGTGCCCGTCGCTCCGGCGGGAACGTCCCACGCCGTGCCCCCGCTCGTCGCGTCGACCGAAAGACCGTTGGGACCACGCACGAGCAGGTAGTTCACCGCGTCGCCGTCGGGGTCGACAGCGCGGGCCGTCGATCGATATGCGCCACCTGCCGGCGCGAAGCTTGCCGCCGGCGAGACAAAGGCCGGCGGACGATTGCGGCTGCTCGGATCGAGGGGATCGCTGCCCGATTCGCCCTCCCCCCGATCGTCGAGGCCGTCGCCGTCGGTGTCGGTTTGGAGTGGATCAGTGCCGCGGGTGAACTCCACCGCCGCGGTGAGCCGGTC
>VFMC01000021.1:0-15771 GCA_006515795.1 Acidimicrobiaceae bacterium
GCGCACGTCGAGCCGAAACGTCATGATCCGGTTCACGATGTCGTAGCGCGGCGCGATGGTGTCGAACATCTGACGCACGGCGACGACCTTGTCGTCGCCCTCTGGAAGGACCTCGGTGTCCCGCGTTCGTTCGCTCACGGCGTGCAGGCTACGGGAGACTCGATACCTCGGGCCGGTGTGGCAACATCTCGCTCCATGACCACAGAACTATGGCGGCGCGGGGCTATCGAGTTGGCGGGCATGATCGCCCGGCGGGAGGTGTCGAGCGCCGAGGTGATCGAAGCCCATCTGCAACGCATCGACGCGGTGAACCCCGCGCTCAACGCCATCGTTCGGGTCCTCGACGTGGAGGCCCGCGCCGGCGCGGTTGCGGCCGATCGAGCGGTGGCGGCCGGCGCCGAGCTGGGGCCACTGCACGGCGTGCCGATCACGGTGAAGGAGAACATCGACCTCGCTGGTACGCCGACCACCAACTCGCTCGTGGCGCTGGCCGAGGCAGTGGTACCGATCGATGCGCCGGTTGTATCGCGCATGCGTGCCGCCGGCGCGATCCCTATCGGGCGCACCAACTTGCCCGACCTCGGCCTGCGCGTGGCGACCGAGTCGTCGCTGCACGGCATCACCCGCAACCCGTGGAACGCAGCGCTCACGGCCGGCGGTTCGAGCGGCGGCGAGGCATCGAGCCTGGCGTCGGGGATGAGCCCGATCGGACTCGGCAACGACCTCGGCGGATCGCTGCGCAACCCGGCGCACTGCTGTGGCATCGCATCGATCAAGCCGTCGACCGGCGTTGTGCCGTCTGCATCGGTACTTCCCCCGGAGAACGAGCCGCTGATGTTCCAGCTGATGGGGGTCGAAGGTGTGATGGCTCGCCGTGTGGCCGACGTGCGCTCCGGTCTGCTCGCCGTGGCCGGCCCGGACGTCCGCGCTCGGCGGCCGACGCCCTGAGCAACCTCGGCGCCGATTGCGTCGAGGCCGCACCGACGACCTACGCGCGGGCGATCGAGCTGTGGAGCGCGCTGTTGATGGTCGATGTTCGCGAGCAGCTCCCGGTGCTCGAGACGGTGATGGGCGAGGATGCGATGAAGTTCCTGGGGTTCGCCACCGAGATCAACCCGGCCCTCGGCCTGTCGGCGTTCGCCAGCATGCTGATCGAACGCTCGGGCGTGGAGAAGGAGTTCCACGCGTTCCTCCACGACTACGACGTGCTGCTCACGCCGACATGGGCGAACCCTCCGTTCGCCCATGGCGCCGACGTCGCCTCGCTCGAGGGGGCCCTCGCCACGTTCGACACGATGCGCCCAGTGTTGGCAGCGAATCTGCTCGGCCTCCCCGCCGCCGTGGTGCCGGTCGGACATACCGACGGCATGCCCGTTGGAGCACAGATCATGGGTCGGCGATTCTCGGACCTCGTCTGCCTCGATGTCGCCCAGCTCCTCGAGAATGCCTTCGGGGTCATCACACCGATCGACCCTCGCTGATCGCATCCTCGGCAACCTGCTTGGCCCAGCGGTAGTCCGCCTTGCCCGACGGTGAGCGGACGATCTGGTCGACGAAGACGAAGGCCTTGGGCAGCTTGTACCGCGAGATGTGGCGCTCCGCCGCCGCCAGCAGGGCCCCCGCCAGCACGGCCTCGTCGGTCCGCTCGTGGCCGCGACGCATCTCGACCACGGCGACCACCTCGTCGCCCCATCGTGGGCTGGGCCGGCCGGCGACCACGCAGTCGTAGACGCCGGCGTGGGCCTTGATCGCCGCCTCCACCTCCTCGGCGAAGATCTTCTCGCCGCCGGAGTTGATCGTCGCCGCGTCGCGGCCGTGCAGTTCGATGGCACCGTCGGCACGCAACCGGGCCCGGTCGCCTGGAACCGCGTAGCGGATGCCGCCGATCACCGGGTAGGTCTGCCGCGACTTCGCTTCGTCGCCGAGGTAGCCGAGTGCAAGGCGTCCGCTCTTGGCCAACCAACCGAGCTCGTCGTCGCCCGCAGCGAGCTCGCGATCCAGCGCGGCCGCAAGCACGTGGTTGCCCGGCGAGGCGGGGAACGTGCCGGTGCTTGCCGCAGATCCGGCCGACACGTGCGACACCTGTCCGCCCGCTTCCGACGATCCGAGACCGTCGACGATCATCAACGTCGGCAGATGACGCAGGAGGTCCTCCTTCAGGCTCGCCGACAGCGGCGCTCCTCCCGACAACAGCACCGTGAGCGACGACAGGTCGTAGTGACGGCGATCAAGCTCGTCGAGCAGCGGCCTGGCGAAGGCGTCACCGACGATGAGGAGGAAGTTGAGTCGCTCCGACTCGACCAGGTCCCACACGGCGTGGGGATCGAACCGGTCCGGCGCGGACTGCACGTACACGGTGCCGCCAGCGTTCCACGTGCGGAAGCTCATCCAGTGGCCGGCCCCGTGCATCAGCGGAGGAGCCAGGAGGGCCTTCAGGCCACCTGCGGCCTCGGCCACGATCTCATCGAGTGCCGCCGCCCGCGACCCGCCGAAGCACTCGACGTTGGCATCGCCGTTGCGCCAGAGGACACCCTTCGGCAGCCCTGTGGTTCCACCCGTGTAGAGGATGTAGAGGTCGTCGGGGCTGGTCGCCGTAGCGGGACGCGCGCCCGACGCGGCGGCGAGTGCGTCGTCGTACCAAGCGGCACCCGGCAGCAGCGGGTGCGCGGATTCGTCGGGCACCTGCAAGATGACCCGGACGCGTGGCAGCTCCGGGAGGATCTCGGCGAGCGTCGGCGCGAAGCGGCTGTGGACGACGATCGCCTCGGCGCGCGAGTCGGTGAGGAGGTAGCGAAGCTCCTCGGCTCCGTAGCGGTAGTTCACGTTGACCGGGGCGACGCGGGCCTTCAGCGCACCGAGCATCGACTCGAGGTACTCGTTACCGTTGTGCAGGTAGATGGCCAGGTGTGATTGACCGCTCTCGTGTCCGGCGAGCATCTCGCGCTCGGTGTGCACTCCGAGTCCGTGACCGGCCAGGTGGTTCGCCAGCCGGCGGGTGCGGTCGGTGACGTCGGCCCAAGTGAGCCGGCGATCTCGGAAGACGAGGCAGATCTCGTCGGGCCGCGACGCGGCGATCGCCTCATGGACATCGGCGACGGAGAACTCCACCCACTCGAACCTATTCAAGCTGTGTCGAACGTCACGAATTGCCCCGCCCGCCCCGCCCGCCCCGCCTACCCGCCCGCTCGGCCCGCCCGCCCTCCAGACCCGCCCGCTCGGCCCGCCCGCCAGAAGATCTGGGCCGAATGAGTTTCGGCTGCCGAGACGGGATCGGCCCAGATCCTCTGTGAGCGGCTGGAATGCGGCCCATCGGTACAGTGCTGGCGATGAGCAACGTGATCTTCGGCATGTTCATGCCACAGGGTTGGAAGATGGAGCTGTCGGGTATCGACGGTGCGGCGGCGAAGTGGGACAAGGCGGTCGAGATCGCGGTACGAGCCGAGGAGCTCGGCTACGACTCGATCTGGGTCTACGACCACTTCCACAACGTGCCGCGGCCGGCGCACGAGGCGGTGTTCGAGTGCTGGACCACCATCGCTGCCGCGTGCGTCTCGGCCAGATGGTGGGGTGCAACAGCTACCGAAGTCCTGGGGTGTTGGCCAAGATCACCTCCACGATCGACGTGATCAGCGGTGGCCGGCTCGACTGGGGCATCGGGGCCGGGTGGTACGAGAACGAGTACAAGGGTTACGGGTTCGAGTTCCCGAAGCCGAAGGATCGCATCGGCATGCTCAACGAGAGCGTCGAGATCGTACGCAGCATGTGGACGCAGACCGAGACCACCTACGAGGGCCAGTACTACCGGCTGTCGCGCGCCAACTGCGATCCGAAGCCGTTGCAATCGCCTCATCCCCCGATCTGGATCGGCGGTGGTGGCGAGCAGCTCACCCTTCGGGTCGTGGCCAAGCACGCTGACTACAGCAACTTCGGTGGCCTCCCCGACGAGTGGGCGCACAAGCGCGAGATCTTGAAGGGTCATTGCGCTGCCGTGGGTCGCGACGAGGGCACCATCGGCAAGACCTGGTCGCCCGAGGTGTTCATGCGCGAGACCGAAGCCGAGGTCGTCGCATCTGGGTCGCGGAACCTCTGGGGGGAGCCGTTCGAGAAGTGGCGCGAGGCGAACCTCGTGGGCACGCCTGAACAGGTGTGCGAGAAGATCCAGCGCTACGTCGATCTTGGCTGCTCGGGGTTCATCCCCTGGTGTCCCGACTACCCGAACATGGAAACGATGGAGCTGTTCGCGTCACATGTGATGCCGAACTTCGGCTGAATCGGTCAGTGCAGATGGCGGCCGGCCACGAGCGCATCGAGTCGAGCGGCACTGCTCTCCTCGAGCATCGAGCAGACCTCCAGCTCGGCCACCACGTGGGCATCGGTCTGCGTTGCGGCGAGCGCACGCCATGCCTGCGCGCCCTGTCGCTCGGCGCTCGCCTGCACCTTCAGCTGATCCCACACGTCGAGGCCGGCGAGCACCGCAACGTATGCGTCGCGGGCTCCCGGCAAAGGTGCCAGCAATTGCTCGCGCATCGATTCGTCGAGTGGGAACAAGGTTTCCACCCGGTCGGCGATCTCGTCCTCGCCGGCGGCACACGCGAGCAGCGATCCGGCGTGTTCGGGCAGGACGTTCGCCCAATGTCGATATCGCTCGGCAGCACCGCGTTCGAGCGTGGCGAGGAACCGGGGGCGCAAGTCGGGCGCTACTTGATCGAGGTACGGGCCGAGCAGTTGGCCGATGTCGGGGATCTGGAGCTCGGGCATGTCCGACCGGATCATTCGTAGGCGCGGAAGATGATCTCCGCGACGCAGCTGGGCTTTGGGGCACCCTCACACTCGAAGGAGAACGCGTAGGTGCTCTGGATGCCGCCGGCGATGTCGTCGACGCTCAAGAGGGTGACACCGAGGCGAAGCCTTGCCCCAACCGGCACCGGTGCCATGAACCGCACCTTGTTTGCGCCGTAGTTCACACCCATCGTGAAACCGGTGTTGATCAAGACCTGCGGCATCAGCACCGGCCCGAGCGACAAGGTGAGATAGCCATGGGCGATCGGGCCGCCGAACGGGCTCTCCGCCTTCGCTCGTTCGACGTCGACGTGGATCCACTGGTGATCGCCGGTGGCTTCTGCGAACTGGTTCACCCGCTCCTGAGTGATCTCCATCCAGTCGCTGTATCCGAGGTGTTCGCCGACGAGAGCCTTGAGGTCGGCGCTGCCGTTGATGATCCGTGGTGCCATGCCGGAAGCATGCCACGCCCGGGTCGCCTACGGTAAAGCCCGATGACTCGACCCGACCGGGACGCCGCCGGCCGCATGCTTCGCGCGGCCACGATGCCGCTTCGCGTCGCGGCGAACTCGGCCCGCCTGCTACGCAGTGTGCTCATGGCCGACTTCCTGAGCGCTTATGCCCTGACCCAGACCGACAAGTTGGCGATGATCGACGACCGCCCCGACGGCACCATCATCACGTACACGTTCGGCGAGCTCAATGCCGCCTCCAACCGGCTCGCCAACGTGCTCCTCGATCTCGGAGCCCGCCCGGGCCACTCGAAGGTGGTGTGGTGCGGCCAGAACTCGACAGGCCTCGTGCTGATGATCAACGCGGCGCGCAAGCTCGGCATCACGGCCGTGCCGCTCAACTACCGGCTCAGCGACGACGAGGCCACGTACGTCACCGATCACAGCGATGCAACCATCGTCTACGTCGATGCGGAGTTCGCGGCGATGTTCGATCGGATCGGTGGCGACCTCCCGAAGGTGGAGCACACGCTCGTCTTCGACGGCGCCGTCCCGGACGGCATGATCGACGTCGACACCCTCATCGCGGCTGCCTCCGCGACCGATCCGGTCATCCCACCTGGCACCGAGGCGGGCGCCACGATGATCTACACGAGCGGCACGACCGGCAAGCCGAAGGGCGCACTGCGCCGTGGCACAGCCGGGGCCGAGCAAGCCGCGGCGCTGATGATGGTCATCGGGTACACGCCGAGCGACGTGTACATCCCAACCGGCCCTCTGTATCACTCCGGCCCCGGCGGTTTCCTGGCCGCTGCCCAGGCGCTCGGGCAGACGACCGTGCTGCAACGAAAGTTCGCCGCCGAGGACTGGCTGCGGCTGGTCGACAAGTACAGGGTCACCTCCACGTTCGCGGCACCGACGCCGATCCGCATGGTGTGCAACCTGCCACCCGAGGTGAAGGCGCGCTACGACGTGTCGTCGATGCGACGGATGATCGCCAACGCGGCGCCGTGGAGCTTCGCCCTGAAGAAGATGTATCTCGCCTACTTCCCCGGCGATTCGCTCTACGAGGTGTACGGATCCACCGAGCTCGGCGTCAACTGCGTCCTGCTCCCGGAGGATCAGCTGCGCAAGCCCGGGTCCTGCGGCAAGCCGGCGCCGCTGGTGGAGGTGAAGCTGTTCGACGACGACGGCAACGAGGTGACCGGCGCCGGCCCCGAGCACACGGGTGAGCTGTTCGTGAAGAGCCCCAGCGTGTTCGCCGACTACTACAAGCAGCACGACAAGTTCCTGCAGGACCACAAGCAGGGCTACCAGACCGTCGGCGACATCGCCTATCGCGACGACGAGGGCTACATCTACATCTGCGATCGGAAGAAGGACATGATCATCTCTGGAGGGATGAACATCTATCCGGCCGAGATCGAGGCTGCCCTCGAGCATCACCCCGACGTGCTGGAGGCCGCCGTGTTCGGGGTCCCGAGCGAGGAGTGGGGCGAGAGCGTGCATGCGGTCGTCGTGGTGCGCGAGGGCGGCTCGATGACCGAGGACGACGTGAAAGCCTTCGCTCGTGAGCACCTTGCCGGCTACAAGGTGCCGCGGTCGGTCACCTGGCTCGACGAGCTACCGAAGACCGGCAGCGGCAAGATCCTCAAGCGCGAGCTGCGTGCCCCGTTCTGGGCCGGCCGCGACAGCAACGTCTGACGCGCCAGTTGGCGACGATCAGTAGCCGAGGCGCTCGACGCGGTCGGGTCGCTGCTGCCAGTCCTTGTCGACCTTCACGAACAGCTCGATGTACATGCCTTCGGGCAGTTGGGCGCGCACACGAGTGCCGACCTCTTTCAGCACGGCGCCACGCTTGCCGATGACGATGCCCTTCTGGCTGTCGCGCTCGACGACGATCTCGCAGCGCACGCGTGGCCATTCCCACTCGGTGACCCTTGTGGCGATGCTGTAGGGCAGCTCGTCGCGGGTGACGGCGAGCAGTTGCTCGCGCACCAGTTCGGCCACCCACTGCTCGTCCGGCAGGTCGCGTACGGTGTCGTCGGGGAAGTACAGAGGACCCTCTGGCATCAGCGACGACAGGTGTTCGACCAGTGCTCCGACACCGGCGCCGGTGCGGGCTGAGACCGGGAAGTACTCGGCGGCGCCGAGCGAGGAGGCGGCCGTGAGCTGCACGGCGAGTTGATCGCGGCTCACCTTGTCGATCTTGTTGATGACGACGATGGCCTTGGTCACGTCGAACCGGCCGGCCACCCAGCGATCGCCCGAACCGAACGACTTGGTGCCGTCGATGACGAGGCAGATCGCGTCGACGTCCTTCACGCTGTCGATCGCCGTAGCGTTGACCCGGTCTCCGAGTGCCGTCACTGCCTTGTGCAATCCAGGCGTGTCGACGAACACGAGTTGGGCATCGGGGCGGGTGAGCACGCCGCGCACCCGGGTGCGCGTTGTCTGCGGTTTGTCGCTGACGATGCTGACCTTCTGGCCGCACAGCGCATTCACGAGAGTGGACTTGCCGACGTTGGGCCTTCCCACGAAGGTGATGAATCCGCTGCGCATGAGGGATTCGACGCTACCCGCCCGCAGTGGAGTCGGTGCTCGGTGCCGTGGAGGTGGTCGTGGTGACGATCGGCTCGCCGACGCTGGTGAGCAGCACGGTGTAGTCGTCGCGTGAGACTCGTTCCCCGGGCTCGGTCGCGCTGCCATCGCCACGGAACACACGGGTCGGCTGCCCGTCGAGGGTGAACAGCACCTGGCCGACCCCTGGGCAGCACCCGGTGAGCGTCAGCACGATCTGCCCGAACATCAGACGCTGATCGGTGGAGTCGATTGCATCGAAGATGCCCCCGGGCAGGTCGACAGACGCCACGCCCGCCTCGCTCGTCACGGTGATGTCGGCGTCGGGTGACAGCACGGTACGGAGCCCGATGCCGAGCTCGCCGTCGGGTGGACCTTCGAGCAGCTTCGCCATCACCTGGGTGAGCGATGGCCTGGCCGACATCGCGACCGAGATGCGGGCGAGCTGCCTTCCACTGGGGAAGTAGATCTCGACCTGTTCGGTGGCGATCGTGGTGGTCGTCTCGGCAACCGTCGAGGTCGTGACGTCGAGGGTGGTGGTCGGCGCCAGCGTGGTCGTGGTGCTGGTGGTGGACGTTTCCCACAGCCCGAAGCGGTCCTCGCCGCGATCGATCGGGCGGAACTTGTTCTCGTTCGGCAATCCGCATGCTGCTGCCAAGGCGATCATCGCGACGGTTAGCACGACCACTCGCTTCATCAGGCCACCTCCCCGAACGTGACGATGAACCGGGCGCCGCCACCCGGTCGATCCTCGACCCACGCTTCGCCCCCATGTGCTTGGGCATGCTCGGCCACCAACGCCAAGCCGAGCCCGGTACCGATCCTGTGCCTCGACGCACTGCCGCGGGCGAAGCGTTCGAAGATGCGTGCCCGCTCACCGCGGGCAACCCCCGGGCCGGCGTCCTCCACGGTGAGCGCGATGCCGCGTCGGCCGCGTTGCTCGACGAGCACCCGGGTGGGACCCCCGCCGTGCTGGCGGGAGTTGTCGAGCAGGTTGGCGAGCACTCGTTCGAAACGGAGCTTGTCGACGCGCACGGTGCCGGTGACCTTTGGGCTCACCTCGATGGGAACGTCGGAAAACCCGTATCGATGAGCGATGCGGCTGACGAGGTCTTCGATCTGCACCTCCTCGCGATGCAACTCGGTTGACCCGGCGTCGATGCGCGACAGCTCGAGGAGGTCCATCACCATCTGGTCGAACCGACGCACCTGCGTGACCACGACATCGAGCGCTTGCTGCGTGCGCTCGGGCAAGTCGGTGCGACGGGCGTCGAGCACCTCTACGGCAGCGGCCAGCGCGGTGATCGGAGAGCGAAGTTCGTGGCTGACGTCGGAGGCGAATCGGGCCTCACGTTCCAGGCGGGTCTGCACCGCGTCGGCCATGTCGTTGAACGAACGGGCCAGCCGGTCGAGGTCGGGGTCGGCCTCGCTGGGCATGCGCGTATCGAGGCCGCCCGAGGCGATGTCGCCGGCGGCCTCGGCGACGCGGGTGAGCGGACGCAGCAGGCGACGGTTCGTCCACCATCCGAGGCCTCCTGCGAGGAGGGCCGTGACTGCTGCGCCGAAACCCAACGCGGTGGCGATGGCCTGCAGCGTGCGTTCGGTGTTGTCGAGCGGGAAGGCCTCGAAGTAGGCGGCATCGAACTCGGCCACCTTGATCCCGACCGCAAGGTACGGCTCGCCCTTGGCGTCGAGGCGTTGGATTCCGTTGTCGTTGTTGCTCACGCTCGCCAGCAGCTCGACGGGGAGGTCCACGTCTTGGATCTGGATGCTCGAGTACAGCGGCTCCTGATCGGGCAGCATCAAGATCGCGAAGCCGTTGCCCTCTGTGCGGAGCCGACCGATGAGATCCTTCACGTCGCCGGTGGGGGCGCGCATCTCGTCGCGAACTGTCCGGGCGTTGCTGAATGCCTGAGTCTGCGCGCTCGAGGTGCGCTGGTCGAGAAGGTAGTTGCGGGCGACGGCGTAAGTGACGACTCCTAGTGCGAGGCTGGCCGACAGCGTCGTGAGGCTGAAGAAGAGGGTGACCCGCGTGCGCAGGCGCACCGTTCGTCGCGCTCGTCTTGCAGCCCTAGCCATTCCCTAAGTGTGGCCGATCGCACGGTGCTCGTGCTGATCGCCTCGATCAAGCGGCGGCGCTGGTCAGGGGGAGAGCGTCTTCCAGCGCGGCGACGACTGGGACGAGGGTATCGACGTCGGCGAGCACCAGGTCGGTTCGTCGAGCGACGTGGCCGCACACCACGATCATCGTCTGGCCCAGGCCGGCGGCATCGCGAGCGATCGAGCGGAGCACGTCGATCGCATCGTTGCTGAACTCGGTGGCCTCGGTGAGATCGACGATGAGGGTGTATCCGGTCGGCACAGCCGGGAGCACTAGTCGGAGCGCTTCCATGTGATCGGGATCGACCAGGGGGCCCTCCACTGTCATCACGAGCAACTGACGGGATGCGTCGGTCGAGGCGACAAGGATCGGTGACAACATCGGAACCTCCTGCTGGACGGGAACACGCTTGGGTGGGGTACCCGTGAATTCGACTGGCCGCCCTGAGGGTTTCCGCTGCCGGTGAGGCACCAGGGGGAGGTTGGTACCCCACCGATGCAGCGTGAACAGGCATTAGTCTGATCGGCGTTTGTGACAGCTCGACTCGCTGATTGTGCGATTTCTGTAACAGATGTTCCGATCCTCCTCGCCCGCGGTGCCTTCCTGTCGACTGGAATTCCATGACCACCCTGCTGTTCATCGAAGACGATGATTCGATCCGATTGGCGCTTACGTTGGCGCTCGAGGACGAGGGATACGACGTGCGTGAAGCGGCCGACGGCCGTAGTGGGCTCGAGTCGTTCGCCAAGGACGAGCCCGACCTCGTGCTGCTCGACCTGCGGCTTCCGGACATCGGCGGGTTCGAGGTCTGCCGCACCCTCCGCGCCAGCAGCATCGTGCCGATCATCATCGTCACCGCTCAGACCGACACCTACGACCTGGTTGCCGGCCTGGAGGCAGGCGCCGACGACTACGTCACGAAGCCGGTCGTTCCCAAAGAGCTCGCCGCCCGCATCCGCGCCGCCCTGCGGAGGGTGCAGCTGCACGAGAACACCGCGGCCGAGCCGACGGGTCGCTTCGGCGACGTCGAGCTGCGTCGTGAGCAGGGGATCGCGCTGAAGGCGGGCATCGAGCTGAACCTCACCAAGACCGAGTTCCGCCTGCTCTGCGAGTTCGCCGACCACGCCGGCATGGTGCTCTCCCGCGACCAGTTGCTCGAGCGGGTCTGGGGCTACGAGTACCTCGGCGACAGCCGTCTCGTGGATGCGCACGTCCGCAGGTTGCGGGTGAAGATCGAAGACCAACCCGACGACCCGAAGTTGATCGTCACCGCCCGTGGCATCGGCTACCGCCTCCTAGCCTGAAATCTGCAGCGTTTGTGCGCGAATGCACCGCGACGGGTGCAGTCGCGCACAAACGCGACAGTGAGCGGGTCAGCGACGGGAACCTCAGACCCAGAGGCGGCTGCGGAGGTATTCGCCGAGGCCCTTCGCCTGGGGGTCGAATGCAGTGCTCGAGGCAACGCCCTCGCCGAGGTAGCCGACGATCACGAAGTTGAGGGCGTGGAGGTTGCCGAGCTCGTAGCGGCGGATGTCCAGGCCTGCCGCCTCTGGCAGCAGGCGGCCGACGGCATCGGCGGTCAGGTGCTCGTGGAGCCAGGCGTAGCCGGCGTCGTCGCGGGCGTAGATGCCGACGTTGGCGTTGCCGCCCTTGTCGCCCGAGCGGGCGGCGAAGTGCGTCCCGAGTGGCTCGCCCGGCGCCGGGCCGATCGGCGCTGCGGTTGGAGCGGTGCCGATGCCGAGCGGTGCCGGGATGGCCGTGATCGCCGCCTGGGGGAGCGCGTTGCGTGAGCCATCGGCATTCACCACGGTCTGGGTGATCTCGCCGTTTCCCACCAGCGCCGGCCAGTAGATGCCGAACGGCTGTGCATCCGATGGTGGCGACGACACGAAGAACCCGGGGTAGTTCGCCAACGCCAGCTCGACGGCCGCGGCAGAGAAGGCGCGGCCCACGAGCCGTTCATCGGTGCTCTTGACGGTGACGTGAAGACGACCCGACGACGCCTCCTGGCCGGGCACTGACGGCGGCGCTTCCACGAAACGGAGGTCGACCTCATCGAAGAGGTCGCGACCGCCCAGCCGACGGAACAAGGCGTCAGCCGCCCAGTCTGCCTTGGCCGGCTGGTCGAGACCGGTGAGCACGAACGTGACCCGGTTGCGATAGCCGCCGTCGGTGTTGATGCACACCTTGGTGCTCGGTGGTCCTGGCGTGCCGCGGGTTCCGCCGATGTGCACTCTGTCCGGGCCGACCTGCGCCAGGTGGATCGTGTCGAAGTGACTGACGACATCGGGGTTGAGATACTGCGGCGATCCGATCTCGTAGAGGAGTTGGGCGGTGACCGTGCCGATGTCGACCAACCCGCCAGTACCTGGGTGCTTGGTGATCACCGTCGAGCCGTCGGCGTCGATCTCGGCGATCGGAAACCCCGGCGGGACCGAGAGATCGCTGATCGAAGGGAACCACGAGTAGTTGCCGCCCGTGGCCTGGGCGCCACACTCGATGACGTGCCCGGCGACGACCGCGCCGGCAAGCGCGTCCCACCCGTCGGTGGCCCAGTCCCACCACCACGCCGCGGGGCCGACCACGACGGCCGCGTCGGTGACCCGCGGGCAGACCACGACGTCGGCTCCGCCACGCAGAGCCGCGGCGATGCCCCATCCGCCGAGGTAGGCGTTGGCTGACACCGCCGTCGCCGTGAACGGCGCTCCGGTGTCGAGGTTGGCGAGTTGTGGCCGCAAGGCTTCGACGCGGTCGATCAGATCGTCGCCCTCGATGTGGGCAACGTTCGCAGACAGTCCGAGCCGATCGGCGATCGAACGCACCCTGTCGGCGCATCCGGCCGGGTTGAGGCCGCCGGCGTTGGTGACCACCTTGATGCCGCGTTCGAGGCACGTGCCGAGGACCTGCTCGACCTGGGTGAGGAACGTGCCGGCGTAGCCGAGCTCGGAGTTGCGTGCCCGCTGCTTGTGCAAGATCAGCATCGTGAGCTCGGCGAGCCAATCGCCGGTGAGCACATCGATCGGGCTCTCGTCGAGCACCGCCGGATCCACCATCTCGGCCGCCGCGGACAGCCGGTCGCCGAAGAAGCCCGAACAGTTGGCGATGCGGACGGGTCGGGTGCCGCGAGCGCCGTCGGCCGTCGTCATGCCTCATCCGGCCGCGGGGGCGACGATCTGATGCTCCATCTTCATCGCCTCGATCGTGACCATCGCCTGGCCGGGTTCGACGATGTCACCGACGTTGACGAGCACGCGAACGACCGACCCTGGCATCGGCGCAACGAGCGAACCGGCCCGGCCCGAATCGTCGGGTGCCGTGAACCTCGGCCGAACATCGAGGACGTACCTTCCGCCGAGCAGGTGGACGCGGTCGTCGTGGATGATCGGCGGCCGGAATCGGTGCACGTCGTGAGCGACTTGCACGTCGACCGGGTGCCCGTCGACCGCGAGTTCGGTGATCGCCCCGTCGAAGCCGTGGCGATGGTGCACGACGTGGTCGCCGAGCCGGATCTCGCTCGGCTGCGACGGGTTGTTCCTCCAGTTCGCCGGCACCGATGCAAGTACGGCGCGCCTCGCCGCCTGGTCGCCGATCACGGCCAGGGCGGCGGCGGCGACCTGCTCGATGTCGGGGCGTGGAGGGTCGCCGATGGGCGTGCGGTCGAGCCAGCCGGTGTCGACGACGTCGTCGAGCGACTCGAGTTGCTCGGCGAGGCGGATCAACTGCTCCCGGTTCGTCTTGGGGCCGATGATCGTCGCCTGCGACAACGCGGTGACGATGCGCCGAGCGGCCACCCGGCGCGTGGGTCCGTGAGCGATCACCTTGGCGATCATCGAGTCGTAGTGGGGGCTCACGACCGAACCGCTCTCGACGCCGCTATCGACGCGTACACCCTCGACAGCCACGAACTCGATGCGCTCGAACCGGCCCGAGCTGGGCAGGTAGCCATGGAACGGATCCTCGGCGCACAACCGCACCTCGATCGCGTGGCCATCGCGACGTGGATGCAGCGCGGCATCGGGAAGCCGGTCGCCGCCGGCCACGACGAGCTGCAGCTCGACCAGATCGAGGCCGGTGAGCCACTCCGTGACCGGGTGCTCCACCTGGAGGCGGGTGTTCATCTCGAGGAAGAAGAACTTGCCGTCGCGATCGAGCAGGAACTCGACGGTGCCGGCGCCCACGTAGCCGACGGCGCGGGCCGCGGCGACGGCAGCGTCGCCCATGCGACGGCGGAGATCGTCGTCGACGGCTGGTGAGGGGCTCTCCTCGACGATCTTTTGATGGCGTCGCTGCAACGTGCAGTCGCGTTCGAAGAGCGACACCGTGTTGTCGTGCATGTCGGCGAAGATCTGGATCTCCACGTGCCGCCCGCCCTCGACGTATCGCTCGATGAACACGGTGCCGTCGCCGAACGCGGCGGTGGCCTCGCGCTCCGCGCTGGCGACTGCGTCGGCCAGCTCGAGTTCGCTGTGCACCAAACGCATGCCCCGCCCGCCACCGCCCGCCGAGGCCTTCACCAAGGCGGGGAGGCCGACCTCGGCGAGAGATTCGACGGTGTTGTCGGGCAGCACCGGCACGCCGGCGGCTCTCATCAAGCGCTTGGCACCGATCTTCGAACCCATCGCGGCGATGGCCGCCGCGGGTGGACCGATGAACGTGAGGTCGGCGTCGGCGACGGCCTGGGCGAATCCGGCGTTCTCCGATAGGAACCCGTAGCCGGGGTGGACGGCCTGGGCCCCGGTGCGGCGCGCTGCGTCGAGCAACAGATCGACTCGCAGGTAGGTGTCGGTGGGTGACGTGCCTGGTAGACGCACCGCGCAGTCGGCTTCGCCAACGTAGGGTGCGGTGGCGTCGGCATCGCTGTAGACGGCGACGGTGGCGATGCCGAGCCGCCGACAGGTGCGGATCACGCGGCGGGCGATCTCGCCACGATTGGCCACGAGGACTCGTTCGATGGGGGCGGGTGGAGGCAGGCGAGTCATCGCCGTCACATCCGGTACACGCCGTAGCCGCGCGTGCCGAGGGTCTCGTTGTTGTCGATCGTGCTGAGGCAGATGCCGAGGACGGTGCGGGTGTCGCGCGGGTCGATGATGCCGTCGTCGTAGAGCTTGCCGGTCATGAACAACGCCAGCGACTCGCGTTCGATCTGGTCCTCCACCTGGCGGCGCAGGGCGTCGTCGGCTTCCTCGTCGAAGGGCTTGCCCAGCGAAGCCGCGGATTGGCGAGCAACGATGCTCATCACGCCGGCGAGTTGCTGCGGGCCCATCACGGCGGTCTTGGCGTTGGGCCAGGCGAAGAGGAACCGTGGGCGAAACGCTCGACCGCACATGCCGTAGTTGCCTGCGCCATAGGAAGCCGCCATGTGGATCGTGATGTGCGGCACACGGCTGTTGGTGACGGCGTTGATCATCTTGGCTCCGTCCTTGATGATGCCCCGACGCTCGAACTCCTTGCCGACCATGTAGCCAGTGGTGTTCTGGAGGAACACGAGTGGCGTATCGACCTGGTTGGCGAGCTGGATGAACTGCGCGGCCTTCTCCGCTTCCTCGCTGAAAAGCACCCCGCGATGGTTGGCCAAGATGCCGACTGGGTAGCCGTGGATCTCGGCGAACCCAGTGACGAGTGACGAGCCGTAGAGCGGTTTGAACTCGTCGAAGTCGCTGTCGTCGGCCACGCGGGCGATGACGTGACGCGGGTCGAACGGCACCTTCGGGTCGGCCGATGGTATGCCGAGCAGGTGATCGAGGTCGTAGCGTGGAGGTCGGGCCGAGCCTCGCGGACCGGGCCCGCGCTTGCGGTGGTTGAGGCGTTTCACGACCTGGCGACCGAGTCGGATGCCGTCCATCTCGTCGACCGCGAAGT
>VFMC01000021.1:15798-17561 GCA_006515795.1 Acidimicrobiaceae bacterium
ACCCGGGCGTGCATCTCGGCACCACCCAGGCTCTCGTCATCGCTCTCCTCGCCGGTCGCCATCTTCACCAGTGGCGGGCCGCCGAGGAAGACCTTTGAGCGCTCCTTGATCATCACGATGTAGTCGCTCATGCCGGGGGTGTAGGCCCCACCCGCCGTGGAGTTGCCGAACACGACAGCCACTGTGGGGATCCCGGCAGCCGATAGCGCGGTGATGTCGCGGAAGCTCTGTCCGCCGGGGATGAAGATGTCGCTCTGCGACGGCAGATCGGCCCCGCCCGATTCGACGAGGTTCACGAGCGGCAGCCGGTTCTCGCGGCAGATCTCCATCGCCCGGATGATCTTCTTCATCGTGAACGGGTTGCTGGCGCCGCCGCGCACCGTGGGGTCGTTCGCGACCACGAGGCACTCGACGCCTTCCACCACGCCGATGCCGGTGACGAGCCCGGCGCCCAGAGGGAACTGCGAGCCCCAGGCCACCAACGGGGACAGCTCGAGGAAGGGGCTGGCCGGGTCGAGCAGCGCCTCGATCCGCTCGCGGGCGAGCATCTTGCCGCGGGTGCGATGGCGCTGCACGTAGTTCGGACCTCCGCCTGCCGTCACGCTGGCGAGCTGCTCATCGTGGAGGGCGACCTGACGCAGCATCGCTTCGCGGTTCTCGCGGTACGCGTCAGCAGAGGTGTTTAGCGTGTCGGCGAGGATTGCCACGTCAGTTCCCCCGCTGACCCGACGCGGGGGTAGGCACCTTCCAGGCCGGTGGTCTGTGCTCGGCGAAGGCGCGCATGCCCTCGGTGCCCTCCGGGCTGGCGAACAGCCGCTCGCTCAGGGCTTGCATCTCGGCCCACGGGCGGTCGCCGCGGAGCAGCCGCTTCGTGGCGGCCACGGCTTCGGGCGCCCCGGCGACGATGCCGGCCACGAGCGTGCTGACGGCAGCCGGTACCGCGCCGGCGACGTGAGTGACGAGGCCCATCTCGAGGGCGTCGCGGGCATCGAAGACCTCGCCGGTGAGGAACGGCGCGGCGAGCTTGGTCCACGGGCAGCGCTGGAGGATGGGCACGCTGATGATCGCTGGGGCCAAGCCGAGGCGCACCTCCGTGAACGCGAAGGTGACATCGGGCTGCACGACCACGAGGTCGCATGATGCCATCAGACCGATGCCGCCGGCGCGTACCGGGCCCAGAACGGCTGCGATGGTCGGTTGATCTACTTCGCTCAGGCGTTGCATCGCCCGCACCATCGGCTTCGAGTCGCTCGGCGCGTCGCTGCGTTCCTTCAGATCGGCGCCGGCGCAGAAGACCGGTGGCGTGTGGGTGAGCACGATCACCCGCACGTCTGGCTGCTCGGCCCGATCGAGGGCCTCGTGGAGACCGGCGAGCAGCGCCCGTGAAAGCGCGTTGCGGTTGCCTGGCGAGTCGAGGGTGATCGTGGCGACGCCGCCCTCCACCGCGCAGCGCACCGGCCGGTCCCCCATGCCGGTGACCTTACCGGACGCCGCCGACGGAGCGCAGTGCTCGCCGAGGCGGTCAGGTTTCGGTGATGTGGCGGAGAAAGGCTTCGGCCTCGGCGCGGTGGCGTGTGCGTTTCATCGGCGGCAGCGCCCTCACGATGTCCCAGCGGTAGTTCGCCTTGCCGAGCCGCGGATCCAACACCGCTACGACTCCACGGTCGGTGGCCGTGCGGATCAGCCGCCCGGTGGCTTGGGCCAGCAGCATCGCTGCCCGCGGGATGTCGATCGCGCCGAAAGCTGCCGGGCCGAGCAGTTCT
>VFMC01000022.1 GCA_006515795.1 Acidimicrobiaceae bacterium
CTCCCCGAGCGGTTCACCGTGCTGCCCAACGACCTCGCCACGATCCAGCGATTCGTCGCCTCGCGCGGCTGACCGCGAACCATCATGGGAGACCTCGTCGCCGACACCGAACTCGACGATCACGGTGACGGGACCTTCTCCAGGTTGCTCAGCACCACCACCCTCCGGCGGTCGAGGGTTCCACATCGATGCAGGTCAACGTTCGCCAAGGCGAGCGCGCGGTGCTGCAGGCGATGGTGTGGGCGATCGACGAGGATGTGCCCGGCCTCGTCCACGACCACGACTCGATGCCCGAGGTTCCCGTTCCGGCGGGCCTACCGACGATGGTCGAGCGCTTCGCCGCAGCCGGCATCGAGCCCGTGTCGCGATATCGCTTCTGGGACATCTTCGAGCAGCGGCCGACCCAGTGGATCGACGATTGGGAGCAGCGGTCGATGCTCGATCCCACATACCGGACCTGGCTGCGGTTCGTCGCCGGACACTTCGCCGATCCGTGGCTCGACGCCTGCCGGATGGTGGTGCTCGTGGACCTAGGCGGTTGGCCCGCTGCCGACGCCGCGCACCCGCAGGGTGGCTTCGTCGCACCGACCATCGATGTGTCGTGCGAGTTCCACCGCTTCGATGCATCCTCGGATTGGTTGTTGCTCGATGGGGTGTCACCGCATGCCGGCGATGGCCTCGTGGCCAGCCGTCAACGGGTCTGGGACGTCGGAGGACGCCTCATCGCGAGCGGCATCAGCCACTTGCTCTGTCGCCCCGTCCGGTAGCACTACGGTTCCCGCGACATGGGGGACCTCGCACTGCCGACCACCGTGGCCGAGCTCACGCCGCCCTACCTCACCCATGTGCTCAAACACGCCGGTCACCTCGCGGGCGGAGAGATCGTCGGCGTCGAGGCGAGCATCGTGGGCACCGGGGTCGGCTTCGTCGGCCAACTGGCGCGACTCGAGCTGACCTACTCGGGCGACCCGGGCGCGCTTCCGGCCACGATGGTGGCGAAGTTCCCCAACGACTTCCCCATGGCGAGGGACATCGCTCAGGCGTACGGCTTCTATCGAACCGAGGCCGAGTGCTATCGCCAGGCCGGCCATGGTGAGCTCGGCGTACCGACACCCGACATCTACGTGTCGGAGGTGAGCGACGACGATCGCGACACCTTGATCTTGATGCAAGACCTGTCCGACGGGCGGATGGCCGATCAGGTCGCCGGCGCGTCGCTGGCCGACGCCCAGGCCGTGATCGACGTCGGCGCCCAGCTCCACGCGACCTGGTGGCAGTCGCCGAAGCTCGCCGACCTCGGATGGCTGCGACCGCTCAACAACCCGGCCTACAAAGCCGGCGAACAGCAGTTCCAGGACAGCCTGCCGATGTTCACCGATCTGTTCGGTCACCTCGTTGCGCCAGGAACCCTGGACGTCGCCGAACGCGTCGGTCGGCAGCTCGCTCGCTCCTACGACTGGATCGTCGACAACCGCCCGCTCACGCTGGCGCACGTCGACTTCCGGCTCGACAACTTCTTCTTCGATCGACCCGGTGTTCCGGTGACCGTCATCGACTGGCAGTTGAGCGTGCAATCGATCGGCGTCGGCGACATCTCCTACTTCATCGTCCAGAGCATGACCGCCGAGATGCGCCACGAACACGGCGAGGCGCTCCTGCGACGATGGTACGCCGCCATCGTCGAGCGCGGGGTCAGCGAGTACTCCTACGACGACGCGTGGTCCGACTTCCGCCGCTCGGTGCTGTTCCAGCTGGCGATCCCCGTGGTGGGCGCCTCGAACCTCGACCCGGCGAACGAACGCGGGCGGCAGCTGTTGGAGTGCCTGTTGCAGCGGGCTTTCCAGGCAGTGGCCGACTACGACTGCGCCGAGATGCTGCTTCCCTGAGGCGGCCGGCGACGCAGCATGCGTTGCCGCGGCCGGTGTGCGTTGCGGCAGCCCACGTACCTCGCTACAGTACGGGTGTTCGGTCTTTCCGAACAGTCGTGTCGAACCGGTGGATCACCGACGCTTCGACCGATGATCTCACAGGCGGTGGGGCCGCCAGCTGTCCGATGTCTCGGCACGCTGAGTCTCACGCCCTCTCCAGAAAGCAGGTGGCCGGTGGCCGCGGAAGCTCTCGAACAGTCCGTCCTCGAATCGAAGGACAAGGAACAACTGCTCGCAATCGCACAGGCGCTCGGCATCAAGACGACGGCCCGTGCCGCCAAGGCGACGCTCGTCACCAAGATCCTCGAGACCACCGGTGCCGGGCCCTCCACCGCGATGTCCAACGGTCACGTCGACGCCTCGGTGATCGCGCTCACCCCACCTGGCGGCTCCGGCACGCAAGCACCGGCGTCTTCGTCGGAGGCAACGGTCGTTCTCGGCCCCGATGGCGAGCCGCTGGCCGATTGGGAGATCGAGTTGATCGCCGCAGGAGACCTGCAGCCCCCGGCCGCCGGCGATGTCGCCGCGGTCGAAGTGGCCGGTGCCGAAGTGGCCGGTGGTAAAGGTGCCGCCGCCGCAGGCGCCGCGGGGGTAGAACCCGGCGACGACGAGGCCGACGATGCCGACTCCGAAGGTGACGCCGACGGCGGCGAGGGAGATGGCGAGAGCCGCAACAGCCGCCGTCGCCGGCGCCGGCGCAACAAGAACGGCCGTCCCGACTCGCCCCAAGGTGGCGATCGCTTCGACGGCCAGCGTGAAGGCCAGTCGTACGGCCAGCGTGAAGGCCAGCCGTACGGCCAGCGTGAAGGCCAGCGTGACCGGTTCGACCGCAACGATCGCCCTGCTGATCGCGGCGAACAGGGCTCCGAGGCGAGCACCCAGGAGGCGGTGAGCGTCTCCGGCTACCTCGACCTCCGCGACGAGGGCTACGGGTTCTTGCGGGTCAACGGGTACCTGCCGAGCCGCGACGACGCCTACATCCCGGTGAAGCTCACCAGGCAGTACGGGCTCCGCAAGGGCGATCACGTGACGGGCCTCAGCCGGCCCGCCGGCCGCAACGAGAAGAACCCGGCGCTGCTCGAGATCCACACGGTGAACGGTGGCGAGGCCGACAAGGCCAAAGACCGCCCGCGGTTCGAGGATCTCACCGCCCTGTTCCCCGACGAGAAGTTGCGGCTCGAGAACCCGGCCGACCCGAACAACATGACCGCCCGCATCATCGATCTGATCTCGCCGATCGGCAAGGGGCAGCGAGGCATCATCGTCTCGCCCCCGAAGGCCGGCAAGACCACGATCATGAAGACGATCGCCACCTCGATCGAGCAGAACCACCCGGAGGTGAAGCTGATGGTGCTGCTCATCGACGAACGCCCCGAAGAGGTCACCGACATGCGCCGCACGGTGAAGGGCGAGGTGATCTCCAGCACCTTCGACCGCCCGAGCGAGGAGCACACCCACGTCGCCGAGCTCGCCATCGAGAAGGCCAAGCGTCTCGTCGAGCAGGGCGAGGACGTCGTGATCATCCTCGATGGCATCACCCGTCTCAGCCGGGCCTACAACCTCGCCGCTCCTGCCAGCGGCCGCATCCTGTCTGGTGGCATCGACGCCGGTGCGCTGTACCCGCCCAAGAAGTTCTTCGGCGCGGCTCGCAACGTCGAGGAGGGTGGTTCGCTCACGATCCTCGCCACTGCGCTGGTCGAGACCAACAGCCGCATGGACGACGCGATCTTCGAGGAGTTCAAAGGCACCGGCAACATGGAGCTGCGGCTCGATCGCAAGCTGTCCGAGCGACGCATCTATCCGGCGATCGACGTCGACGCCTCCAGCACGCGTCACGAGGAGCTGCTGTTCGATCGCAAGCAGCTGCAGATGGTGTGGAAGCTGCGCCGCGTGCTCAGCGGGCTGGCCGCCGACGGCAACGCGGCTCCTGGCCTCGAGCTGCTCGTCGATCGACTCAAGACGTTCCGAACCAACGACGAGTTCCTCAACGAGATCGGCAAGCAGCCGGCCACGTGAGGCGTTGCGGGGCGGCGCGTTGATCTCGCCGCGCCGGTACACTGCGACGTCCGATTCTCCGCTGGAGCGCAACCATGAAGACCGACATCCATCCGAAGTACTCCGAGATGACCGTGAAGTGCTCGTGCGGCAACACGTTCACCACCAACTCCACCAAGGGTGGCGACTTCCAGGTCGAGCTGTGCAACGAGTGCCATCCGTTCTTCACCGGCAAGCAGAAGCTGGTCGACACCGGTGGCCGGATCGAGCGCTTCAACAAGCGCTTCGGTGAGCGCAAGACCAAGTAGGCGCCCCGGCGTGTCGTGCAGAACCCGGCCGATCGGCCGGGTTTCTTGCGTTTTCGGGCCCCGATCCCACCAAATGTGTCAATCGTGTTACGGTCTTGACGGAGCCCTGACTCAAGTGGTCGGTGCCAGCGGGCGATAGCAGTTCATCCCACTCGGGCACCGACACGAGGAGATTGTGTGGCCGTCGATTCCGCCGATATCGCCCACCTGTTACGCCGAACCGAGTTCGTCGCCAAGCCGGCACGGGTGACCGAACTGAGCAACCTCGCCGACATCGGCGCGGCCGTGGACAACGTGCTCGACTTCGCACCCAACGGCAACCCCACGTTGCCGGCGTACCTCACCTACCACGACGACAACGACAGCTGGGCGCAGTTCGAGTTCGCGTATGCGTGGTGGCTCGACAACATGCGAACCAGGCCGCGCCCGATGCAGGAGAAGATGACCCTGTTCTGGCACGGTCACTTCACGAGCTCGTGGTGGGACGGCATCAACCGCACCGACCACATGATGAACCAGAACCAGCTGTACCGCACCCAGGCGCTCGGCAACTTCCGCACGCTCACCCAGGCGATGGCGCTGCAACCGGCGATGTTGGTGTACCTGAACAACGCCGACAACCGCAAGGGCTCGCCGAACCAGAACTTCGCCCGCGAGCTGATGGAGCTGTTCACGCTGGGGGTCGGCAACTACACCGAGGACGATGTCGAGGCTGCGGCGCGAGCGTGGACCGGGCACAACGCCGACTGGCCGGCGTACAACTACCAGTTCTTCTCGACCCGTCACGACTACGACCAGAAGTGGTTCTTCGGCACCCTCAGGGACTGGAACGGTCCCGACATCATCGACGAGATCCTCCGCGACAACCTGGCCAAGAAGCTGATCGCGGCGCGCTACATCACCAAGAAGCTGTGGGACTTCTTCGCCTATCCGGGTGGGCCCACGAACGTCATCAACGAGCTCGCCGACGGCTTCGCCTCCACCAACCTCGAGCTCAAGCCACTGCTCCGGGCGATGCTCATCCGCCCGGAGTTCTACACCACCACCGCCAAGCAGGGGCTCGTGCGCACGCCGACCGACTGGTTGGTGGCGCTCAGCTTCTACACGGGGCTCAGCGGAGACGTGCTCGGTGGATCGTGGCAGGGCGATCGGATGGGTCAGGCGCTGTACAACCCGCCGAACGTCGCCGGCTGGAAGCACAACGGCTACTGGCTGAACACCGGCACCGTCAGCGCCCGTGCCAGCGTCGCCCGCGGGGTCACCTGGCACCTCCGCCGCGACCCTGATGGCGGTGGCCCGTTGCCCGACGGGTTCGACAACCTCCATGCGATGACGGTCCCGGCCGCGGTCGACTTCGTCGCCAACTACTTCGGGATCGCACCACTGTCCACCGCCACACGCAACGCCCTCATCGCCGCTCATCAGGCCGAGCGCAGCGCGCAGCCGTGGGAGAGCTGGTGGGCCCCCACCAACCTGCTCACGATGGCGATGCTCTCGCCGGAAATGCACATGGCGTGATGGAAACCGCACCTGCCAACCGCCGAACGGGAGCGCCGCTCTGATGCTTGATCGTGACATCTCCACTGCCGCCGCACGGCGGTTGCTCTCACTGCCCGACCTGGGTGGCGACGAGCTCGGGCCGGCCGGCTGGACCCGGCGCGGGTTCCTGCAAGCCGTCGGTCTCGGCGTGGTCGGCGGCGCCGCTGTGGGCACCCTCGGCGAGTCGTTCATCCCTGGCGAAGTGCGCGACGCGTTCGCCGGCGCGCCGATCGGTGCCGGCGAGGGCATCCTCATCACGATCATGCTCTACGGCGGCAACGACGGCCTGAACACGGTGATCCCCTACACCAACGGCCTGTACTACTCGCAGCGCGCCAACATCGCCGTGCCCGCCAACCAGGTGCTCACGATCAACGACCAGATCGGCCTGCACCCGAACCTGCCCTACCTCCGCTCGCTGTACGGCACCGGCCAGATGGCGATCGTGCAGGGCGTCGGCTACCCCGATCCAGATCTGTCGCACTTCACGTCGATGGCCATCTGGATGAACGCGCGCTATGGCGTGGGGGCCACGACGAACGGTTGGATCGGCCGTTGGCTCGACGGGCTGACGCCGGCACAGGCCGAGCTCGGGGTGGCGACGATCGACTCGTCGGTCGCACTGCACCTCATCGGCACCGACCGACGAGCGGTGGGGATCTCGCCATACGGCGACATGTTCGGCGCCGACACCGAACCACCCGACCTGCGGATGTACGACGGGTTCAGGGCGATGGCCGGCAGTTCGGGCGGCCGCGGCCCGTGGCACGACATGTTCGCCTCCACCCTGCGCACCCAACTCGACGTCGCTCGCGACGTCTCGCCCGTGTTCGCCCAGGCGCTGCCCGACGCCGAGCTCACCCGCAAGATGACGATCGCGGCGCGCCTCGTGAACGCCAACGTCGGTCTGCGGGTGATCGATGTCGGGCTCGGCGGCTTCGACAACCACGACGACCAGCTCGCCAACCACCCCGACCTGCTGACCGATCTGAACGATGCGGTGCAGGCGTTCTACGCCACGGTGTCTCCGCAGTTCCGCGACCGGGTGACGATCATGACGATGTCGGAGTTCGGCCGCACGTCGTTCTCCAACGACTCCGGCGGCACCGATCACGGTACTGCCAACGATCTGTTCGTCATCGGGTCGAAGGTGAAAGGCGGTCTGTACGGGCTGCAGCCATCGCTGGCCGGCCTCGAGCAATGGGACCGGTTGGAGCACAACGTCGACTTCCGTTCCGTGATCGGGTCGGTGATCGACGGTTGGATGGGCGGCGGCGGCAGCACGATCCTCAACGGCAACTTCGAGAACCTCGGCCTCTTCACCGCTGCGCCGGGAAGCGGGTACACCGGACCGATCATCGTGCTCCCCCCTGCTCCCGCCAGCGGGTTCGTGTCGATCGCGCCCCTGCGCGTGTTCGACACCCGCGACGGCACGGGTGGTCGAGCCTGGCCGCTCGGCGAGCAAGAGAGCTGGGAGTTCGCCCTGACCGGCCGCTTCGGCATTCCGACCGACGCCGTGGCCGTTGCCATGAACCTCACATCGGTCGAGGCCACCGCGCCCACCTTCATCACGGTTTCGCCGACGGGAGAGGCGCGACCGTTCGCCTCGAACCTGAACCCGGTCCCGGGCGCGGTCATCCCGAACCTCGTGGTGGCCCGCATCGGCGTGAACGGCGCTGTGAACCTGTTCAACAACACCGGCACCGTGCACGTCGTGGCCGACGTGGTCGGCTACTTCACGCCGTCGAGCAACGTCGGTCTCGATGCGCTTCCGCCGGCCCGGCTCCTCGATACGCGCGACGGCACGGGTGGAACCTTCGGAGCGATCGGACCGGGACAGTTCATCGACCTCCAGGTCACTGGCCGGGGCGGGGTCTCCGAGCAGTGCGAGGCCGTCGCCCTCAACATCACGGTCACCGAGCCGACGGCGTCGAGCTTCGTCACCGTGTGGCCCACCGGGCAGGAGCGCCCGCTGGCAAGCAGCCTCAACATGGTGCGTGGCCAGATCGTGCCCAACCTGGTGCTGGCAAGGGTAGGCGCCGGAGGTCGGGTGAGCATCTACAACAACTCCGGCAGCACTCACGTGGTCGCCGATGTGCTCGGGGGCTTCGGGCCCGGAGTTCCATCCAAGTTCGTCACCGTGTCGCCCTCGCGGGTTCTCGACACCCGCGAAGGCATCGGCGCACCGCGTGCTCCTCTCGGTGGCACCGCGACGACGTTGCAGCTCGCCGGTTTCGGCGGAGTGCCCGGTGCCGGTGCTACCGCCGTCCTCCTGAACGTCACCGCGGTCACCCCGAGCATGGGCACGTTCGTGACCGTCTTCCCCACGGGCATCGAAAGACCCAACGCATCGAACCTCAACGCTGCTGCCGGCCAGGTGGTGCCGAACATGGTGATTGCCCGGCTCGGCCCAGATGGAGCTGCGGCGATCTTCAACAACAGCGGCGCGGTCGACCTCGTCGCCGACGTGATGGGGTACTTCACCACCTGATCCCGTCGCGCCTCGCCGGTATCCTCCGGAGGATGTCGTCGACGCTCGATCCAGCCCGCCGCGCCGCGCTGGTGGGGGCCAAGCTGGCAAGCGTCGTCGCCGACGCCGGGCGGCGATCCGGCGCGCCTCCCTCAGCACTTGGCCGAGGTGCAGCCATGGTCGACGACCTCGGCGAGGCGTGGGTGCTGATCGACGAACCGTGTGGCCGTGGCCTCGGGGGAGCGCTCGCATGGGCGGTGCGACGTGAGTGCTCCGCCGTGCACATCGTGGCCGAAGCCGCAGCTGTCGCGGGTGCCGGCGCGATGGCGCGCCGTGCCGGTCAACTCACGATGCCTGTCACGGTGCAGCACCTCGATGGGCGCTCGAGAATTGATGTGATCGCCGATCCACTGCCGGTGCCAGTTCGCACGCCCGAGCCACATCGGGCATTCATCGCCGCGATCGTCGCCGGCGGTGCCGTCGCGGTGCAGGAGAACGGGGTCGTCAGCGGTGAGGTGGCCGGTCTCGAGGTGTGTCGGGTGGTCGACGATCCGGTGAGCGGAGCGGCGCGCCTCGCGGTGGGGATCGGCGCCCACGACCGTGAGCTGTACCAGATGCTGCACGGCGATCGGTCGCCGACCGAGTCGCTTGCCGATGTGGTGCGTTCGGTGGCTGCCCATCGCGTGCCCGGAGCCGAACGGCATCCGCTCAACCTCATCGCCGCGAGCCGGCTGCTGAGATCTCGACTGATCGCCGACCCACGCCTGGTGGGCCTCGACACGCTTGTCGCCGGTGAGCCACCGGTCGCGCGCACCAACTTGAAGGACGAGGTTCCGTGCGTCGCCGTCGACCCGACGACGGCAACTGTCGTCGTGTGCGTGTCGGGCGTCGACCTCGACGCGGTGCCCTACGCCGGCGACGTCATCTCACAACACGCGGCGGCCAGGTGCATCATCGCCGCGCCCGATCGCGACGTGCTTCCCATCCAGCAGCGCCTTGCCGAGCTGGTCACCGTTCCGACGCGGTTCGCACCGATCCCCAGTCCCGCCGGTGCGTCGTGATCGCCCGCCTTGCTGCGGTGGAGGACGAGTACCTGCTGCTCGAGACGAGCCTCGGAGATCCCGAGGTGCTCGCCGATCCGGCGCGGCTGCGGTCGGTCTCGAAGCGGTACAAAGATCTTGGCCCGCTCGTCGTGGCACTGCGTCCCCACCGTGCCCGCCTCGCCGACGTGAACGCGGCGCGTGAGCTGATGAACGGCACCGACGGTGCCGAGCGCGACTCGTGGCGCGCCGAGCTCTCCGCATCGAGATCCGCACGTTGATGCTGCCGAAGGACCCGAACGACGGGCGGGCCGTCATCATCGAGATCCGCGGCGCCGAAGGCGGCGAGGAGGCCAACCTGTTCGCCCGCGACCTCTACGAGATGTTCACCTCGTACGCCGCCAGGAAGGGGTGGAAGGTCGAACTGCTCTCGAGCGACCGCAGTGATCTCGGCGGCATCAACCAGGTCACGTTCGTCGTCCGTGGTGAATCTGCATGGAGCCACCTCAAGTTCGAAGGGGGCACGCACCGCGTGCAGCGAGTGCCGATCACCGAGAGCCAGGGACGCATCCACACGTCGTCGGCCACGGTGCTGGTGCTACCGGAGGCCGACGAGATCGATCTCGCCATCGACGAACGCGACCTCGAGGTCGACGTGTACCGCAGCAGCGGCGCGGGCGGGCAGAGCGTCAACACCACCGACTCCGCGGTGCGCATCACCCACAAGCCGACTGGCACCGTGGTCACGATGCAAGACGAGCGCAGCCAGCTGCAGAACAAGGCCAGGGCCATGCAGGTGTTGCGAGCCCGGCTGCTGCAGCTTGCCAAGGACGAGCTCGATGCCGCGGCCTCGGTTGAACGTCGGGCACAGGTGGGCGGCGGCGGCCGCGGCGAGAAGATCCGCACATACAACTTCAAGGAGAACAGGCTCACCGATCACCGGATCGGATTCACGATCTACCGCCTCGCCGATGTGCTCGGCGGCGACCTCGACGACGTCGTCGACGCCTTGATCGCCGACGAGCGCGGCCGCCAGCTGGCCGACGGCGATCGAGACCAATGACCGATGGCACCATCACCTGGCGCGAGCTGTGGGGTGAGACCGAACGACTCGTCGGTGACCGGCCGATGGCCAGGTGGATCTGCGAGGAGGCGGCCGGCCTCGACGGGCCCGCCTTCCTCGACGCCTTGGGCGAGCCGGCCACGCAGCGGATGGTGCACCAGCTCGACTCGATCGTCGGCCGGGTGCGCGGCGGTGAGCCGGTTCAGTACGTGCTCGGTCACTGGGCGTTCCGACATCTCGACCTGATGGTCGATCGTCGGGTGCTGATCCCGCGGCCCGAGACCGAGCAGCTGGTCGAGCTGGTCCTCGGCCGAGCTCGTGACCATGGCGCACCGATCCGCTGTGCCGACCTCGGCACAGGCAGCGGAGCGATCGGGTTGTCGCTCGCCGCAGAGCTCCCACTCGATGGCACCACGGTGTGGCTCACCGATGCATCCGCCGACGCCCTCGAGGTCGCTCGCGCGAACCTCATCGGCCTCGGTCAGAGGGCCGCGAACGTCCGCTTCGGCGAGGGATCGTGGTTCGCCGCGCTGCCGGTCGATCTGCGCGGCTGCTTCGACCTGGTGGTGGCCAACCCGCCGTACATCGCCGAGGGTGACACCGAGCTCGATGCATCCGTGCGTGACTGGGAGCCGTCGACCGCGCTGTTCGCCGGCGCCGATGGGCTCGATGCGGTTCGAGCGATCGTTGGCGACGCCCGGGCATGGCTCACGCCCGGGGGTTCGTTGCTGCTCGAGATCGGTCACCGGCAAGGTGCCGATGTAGCCCGGCTGCTGCGAGCCGCGGGACTTTGCGACGTGACGATCGAGCCCGACCTGGCGGGCCGCGAGCGATTCGCGGTTGCCTCTGCACCCGGCTGAGTGCGGCCGCTCAGCCGAACCGGGCTGCCACCTGGCCGAGGATCGACTCCTCTGTTGCATCGACGAGGTCGTCGGCACCGGCCACATCACGCGCCGCCGAGAACAGTGCCTGGCGCAGCACTGTGTTGGCGATGCGGGCATCGATGTCGTCGAGCAGAGCGTCCACTCCGCCGCCGGCAACCGCGGCCCGTACCTTGGCGACGGCCTGGCCCTCGTACTGCTCGAAGGAGAACGTGGAGGTCTCGAACCCGGAGTCCTCGCTGATCGATCGGATCTCGTCGAGCTCGTCGTGGTCGATGTGTCGATCGGCGACGAGCATCAGTACGAGCAGGTCGAGCACGGCCTCGTGTTCGCGGTCGGCGGTGGCGTGGATGGCAACGTTGGCGTACAGGTCACGAAGGCGAGGGTTCATGGTGGGCGAGTGTTGCAGATGAGCTCAACCGGCGACGGGAAGGGATCGGCGCAGGAAGTCGAGCTGGTGCAGTAGCAGGTTCTCAGCCACAACCTCCTGCGGGGTCATGTGCGACACGCCGGCCAGCCCTAGGAACTCGTGGGGCTTGCCGGCGGCCAGCAGCGCCGACGAGAGCTGGATGCTGTGGGCGGCAACCACATTGTCGTCGGCAAGTCCGTGGATGATCAGCAGTGGCCGTGTGAGCTGACCGGCGAGCGGCAGCAGGCTTGACCTTTCGTACGGCCCTGCGTCGAAGGTCGGGTCGCCGAGGTAGCGCTCGGTGTAGTGGGTGTCGTACAGCCGCCAGTCGGTCACCGGCGCACCGGCGATTGCGGCATGGAACACGTCGGGCCGGCGTAGGACGGCGAGCGCGGCGAGGTATCCGCCGAAGCTCCAGCCTCGGATAGCTACACGGGTGAGGTCGATCTCGTGGTGGAGGTCGGCGGCGGCGCGGAGGGCATCGACCTGGTCGTCGAGCACATCGGAGACGAGATCGAGATGCACGCTGCGCTCCCATGCCGTGCCGCGACCCGGGGTACCGCGGCCGTCGGCCACGACCACCGCGAAGCCCTGGTCGGCGAACCACTGCGAACTGAGGAACGCGTTGTACAACTGCGCCACTCGTTGGGCGTGCGGCCCGCCATACGGGTCGAGCAGCACAGGGAGCTTTGAGCCGTCGTGCCCGTTGGGCAACAGCAACGCGGTGGCGATTCGTCGTTCGCCCAACGCGTGCAGCGTCACGCGCGGGCGAACGAGTGGGTGCTCGGCGTGCGATGCGATGGGCACCCGACCCGGGGCGCTCATGGAGACACCAGGGATCAGCAGACTGGTGCTGCGGATCAACGTCGGAGCGCCACCGGACACGGAGTGGACGCCGTCCACCTGGGTACGGCGGCTCGTTGTGACCCCGTTCCAGTGGTACACGTGCTGAACGGTGGCGTCGTCGAGCGGGTTGCCGATGAAGGTGAGCTCATCGGCGCCGACGTGGGCGATCGAGCGAACCTGCACGTCGTCGGGGGAGAT
>VFMC01000023.1 GCA_006515795.1 Acidimicrobiaceae bacterium
GGTGAGCGGACGGCCAGAACTGCGCGGGGTCGCTGCGATCGCTGATCGGGCTGCCGTACCGTTGGGTCGTGCCCGGTGAGCGGATCTTGATCGTCGAGGATGACGAACGCATCGGAGCGACGTTGCTGCGCGCCCTCGAGGGCAGTGGCTACGAGGCCCGTTGGGAACAGACCGGACGAGGCGCGCTGACCGCAGTGGCTGCGATTCGCCCGGATCTGGTGTTGTTGGATCTCGGACTACCGGACATCGATGGTCTGGAGGTGTGCCGGGAAATCCATCGGGGCGACTCGACGATCGATGTAGTGATGCTCACTGCTCGCGATGAAGAACTCGACGTGGTGGTCGGACTCGACGCCGGCGCGATCGACTACATCACCAAGCCGTTCAAGCTCGCCGAATTGCTGGCACGTCTGCGCGCGCAGTTCCGCCGGGCCGAACCACGAATCGAGTCGCGAGCGACCGCGGGTGATCTGACCATCGACGGCAACGCCCGACGCGCATGGCTTCACGGCGACGAGTTGGTCCTGCGGGCCAAGGAGTTCGACCTGTTGGCGCGCCTCGTCGGTGATGCCGGCAACGCGGTGTCACGCGAGACGCTGATGGCTGACGTATGGGACGAGCACTGGTTCGGCTCGACCAAGACCCTCGACTTCCACATCGCCGCGCTGCGCCGCAAGATCGATCCCGCCGACGGCGTCAGCCGGATCACGACCCTGCGTGGGGTCGGGTACCGATTCGAGTTGTCGTGAGGCGACGGATCCTCGCGGCGATCCTGTCCGTGACCGCAGTGGCAATCGTGTTGTTCGGCGTCCCGTTGGCGCTCGTCGTCCAACGCTTCGTCGACGACGACGCCGCGCTGCGGGTCGAACGCGCAGCCGTGCTCGCGTCGCGTCAGGTACCGGCCGACTTCGCGACGAGCAACGATCCTGTCGAACTACCGACGAACAGCGATGGGATCGTCCTCGCGCTCTACGACCACGCCGGCGCGCTGATCGCGGGATCGGGGCCGACGGTCGCTGATGCTGCCACGACAGAGGCACTCGGCAATCGCATCGCCGATGTCGAGCTCAGTGACGCTCGGGTCGTCGCCGTTCCGGTCGCTGCTGACGAGCGTGTGATCGGCGTGATCCGCGCTGAGCAGTCCACCGCCGCGAGCGATTCGCGTACGCGCCGGATCATCGCCTTGCTCGCTGCGCTAGCCGTCGGCGTGCTGGTGATCGGGGCGGCGATCGGCTACGTGCTCGCCGGGAGATTGGCACGACCGGTGAGGCGCCTCCGCGACGCGGCGGTCGATCTCGGCGACGGCGACTTCACGATCGATGTGCCTCGCAGCAGCGTCCCTGAGCTCGATCAGGCAGGCCAGGCATTGACAGCGACAGCACGCCGCCTCGACGACCTCGTGAGCCGGGAGCGTTCGTTCAGCGCAGATGCGTCGCATCAACTGCGAACCCCAATCGCTGGCCTGCGAGCCGCGATCGAAACCGAATTGGCCTTCCCAAGGGCCGATCACACGGAAGTACTTCACGAGGCGATCAGCGACATCGACCGGCTGGAACGGACGATCACCGAGCTGCTCACCATCGCTCGAACCTCCGAGATCGCCACTGCCCCCGTTGTCCTGGCCGAGGTGTTCGCCGAGATCGAACAAGCCTGGCAGGGCCGGTTCGCTCATGCAGACCGGCCGCTGACGATCGCCACTGCTCGTTACGCACCGACGGTGCGCGGCAGCAGCTCGGTACTTCGTCACGCTCTCGATGTGCTCGTCGACAACGCCCTTCGACACGGTGCCGGCGAGGTCCGCGTCGACCACACGGTCACCGAGACGACCGTCACGATCTCGGTCACCGACGAAGGACCAGGATTCAGAACCCCGACGACCCAGGACGAACCAGCGCCACATCACGACGACACGTCACTTCACGGGTTGGGTCTGCCCTTGGCGCACCGGCTCGTCGACGCGCTGCCGGGACGGTTGACCATCGCCCGGGCCGCACCTCACCCACAGATCGACATCGTCCTGCAACGAACGCTTCCGCCCCCGACTTGAGCTGTCCGTAGCGCGCAAGAGGGGAGGATCGATTCGATCCTCCCCTCATCTTGCTGGTGTCGTTCGACGAGCTGGTCAGTCGTTGGCGTCCTCGACGCCGGCTGGCTCATTCGGATCGTTGTCCTGGTTTGCCGCCGGGCCGCCGTCGCATTCAGCGCCGGTGACGGTGTCGATGCCGTTCTCGCAGTTCACGCCGTCGGCTTCATCGCCCTCGGTCGCATCGTTCGCTTCGGTCGCGTCATTGGCTTCCGCGGCTTCCGGAGCCTCGGTGGCCTCGTCCGCTTGTGCGGCAGCGGGGCCGCCGTCGCATTCAGCGCCGGTGGCCGTGTCGATGCCGTTCTCACAATTCACCCCGCTGTCGCCGGGGGCCTCGTTCGCATCCGGGGCTTCCTTCGCTGCCGGAGTTTCGGCTGCCGGGGTCGGCGTGACAACGGCCGGCGGGGTGGGGGCCGGATTGCCACCGCCGCCACTGGCCGCGGCTGCGATGCCGGCGGCACCGGCGAACAGGCCGAGTCCGATGATGGCGGTGTAGCTGGCCTTCTTCAATCGGGAGGTCATAGGAAGGGGTCCTTTCGTGTTGCTCGGGTTCGGGGGGTTCCGTTCCGATGTGGCCAGGGTGCGCTTCGCAACCTTGAGCCGACCCGAAGCGACCTGAAGAGGCGCTTCGGCCAGGCTTCAGGTTCGGTCTGTCACGCTGTGGTCGTGAGGATCCTGGTGGTCGAGGACGACAAGCGGCTGGCTTCGACGTTGCGACGCGGACTTGAAGCCGAAGGCTTCGCTGTCGACAACGCCCTCGATGGCGAGCAAGGTCTGTGGTTGGCGTCGGAGAACGCCTACGACGCGATCGTGCTCGACATCATGTTGCCGAAGGTGAACGGCTTCCAGGTCTGTGCACGGTTGCGGGAGTCGGGCAACTGGACGCCAATTCTGATGCTCACCGCCAAGGACGGTGACCTCGACGAGGCCGAAGCGCTCGACACCGGCGCCGATGACTACCTGACCAAACCGTTCTCATATGTGGTGCTCGTGGCGCACCTCCGCGCGCTGCTGCGACGCGGCGCGGCAGAGCGACCGGTGCAGTTGGCGGTGGGCGACCTGGTCGTGGATCCTGCGACGCGTACGTGCAGTCGGGGCGGTCGGGCGATCGAGTTGACGGCGAAGGAGTTCTCGATCGTAGAGTTCCTCGCCCGCCGCAACGGCGAGGTCGTCTCCAAGGCCGATCTGCTCGAGCATGCGTGGGACTTCGCCTACGACGGCGATCCGAGCGTGATCGAAGTACATATGTCGAACATCCGTCGCAAGATCGACAAGCCGTTTCGCGTGCATAGTCTTCGCACCGTTCGAGGATCCGGCTACCGCCTCGTTCCTGATGGCCGCTGACCGGGGCCGGCGCCGGGTCGGGCTCCGATTGCGGGTCACCGCCGTCGCAGTCCTCACCGTCGGGGTCGCACTCGCGGTCAGCGCGGTGTTGCTGGTCGGTTTGGTGCGCAGTCGACTCGACACGGCGGCGACGACCGCCGCCACCCTGCGAGCTCGCGATGTCGCTGCCTTGGCGGAGGCCGGCACCCTTCCCACGACGTTGGCGTTACCCGGCGAGGAATCGGCGTTCGTGCAGGTCGTCGACGAGACAGGTGCCGTGATCGCGTCGACCGGGAATATCGACGGCGAACCCGCCGTCTCAACCGTCAAGCCATCCGGCACAACGCCGCTGGTGCTCACGATTCCGATCGATCCGCTGGACCAGGCCGACGCCATGCGGGTGATCGCGCTGAACAGTACGACGAGCACCGGCGTGGTCACGGTGTACACCGGCGAGAGCCTGGAGAACGCTGACGACACGACAGCCGCGGTCATCACCGTGCTCGCGATCGGGCTGCCGGGGCTCGTAGTCATCGTTGCCGCGGTCACGTGGTGGGCCGTCGGGCGGACATTGCGACCGGTACGACGGATCACGCGCACGATGGCCGACATCACCGCCAGCGACCTCCATCGCCGAGTACCGGTACCCGACACGCGCGACGAGATCGGTGAGCTGGCGGTCACCGTCAACGAGACCCTCGCCCGACTCGACACCTCGGTCGAGCAGCAACGCCGCTTCGTTGCCGACGCCAGCCACGAACTGCGCGGACCACTCGCGGCGCTCCGTGCCGACCTGGAGATCTCCATCACCCACCCCGAGCGGACCGCATGGCACGACGTCGCCCGGGACACCCTCAGCGACGTCGAACGGCTCCAACACCTCACCGAAGATCTGTTGCTCCTCGCTCGGCTCGACTCCAATCAGCAACGACCACACCAACAGGTCGACCTCGCCGAGATCGCGGCCGACGCAGCCGCCGGGATCCGACGCAATGACGTCGACGTGAACGTGCTCGGTGCCGACTCGTCCGCGATCGTCGACGGTGATCCCGAACAGTTGCACCGCATGATGCGCAACCTCGTGCACAACGCCGAGGATCACGCCGAGCACCACATCACCATCACCCTGACGAAGCAGGCGGCAACGGTTCAGCTGCAGGTCGCCGACGACGGGCCCGGCGTCCCAGCCGAGGCCCGCGACATCGTCTTCGAACGGTTCGTGCGTGTCGACAGCGCACGCACCCGCGACACCGGCGGCACCGGACTCGGTCTCGCGATCGTGGCCGACGTCGTCGCCAGCCATCACGGCTCAATCGCCGTCACCGACAGCGATCCACACGGCGCCACCTTCACCGTCGAACTCCCAGCCCACCAGCCGACCTGACACGCCCCGCTCCGACGGCCGCTGACAAGGCGCGAGTTCTGGCCGTGTTCTGGCCGAGAGCGGCCCGGGCGCTGGCAGGCCCTTCCGTACCGTCGCTCTCATGAGAACCGACGTGCAGGAGGACCTGTGAACAGTCCAGTCATCGAACTACGAGGGCTCAGCCACCGCTACGACACCGACCCGGTGTTGCGTGACATCCACCTGACGATCGAGGCCGGGGAGATCTTCGGGTTCCTCGGCCACAACGGCGCCGGCAAGACCACCGCGATCAACATCCTCACCACCCTCATCGAACCCACCTCCGGCACCGCGAAGGTATGCGGGTACGACGTCGTCACCGAACGACGCGACGTCACACGGTGCATCGGCTACCTGCCCGCCGAGGTCCGCATGTACGGCCACATGACCGCGGCGGAGAACCTCGAGTTCTTCGCCAAGCTCTCCGGCGTCACCGATCCCCGCAAGGCCGTCGCCGAAACCCTCGACTACCTCGAGTGCGCGGAGCTTGCCAACAAGCGGGTCGGATCCTTCTCCACCGGGATGCGCCAGCGGATCGGGATCGCCCAAGCCATCGTCCACCGCCCCAAGGTGCTGTTCCTCGACGAACCCACCTCAGGGCTCGACCCGCTCGGCGTCCGCCAGCTGCGCGACACAATCCTGCGCCTCAACGGCGACCTCGGGATGACGGTGTTCATGAACACCCATCTGCTCAGCGAAGTGTCCAAGGTGTGCACCACCATCGGTGTTCTCAACCACGGCGAGCTGATCTACAAGGACTCGATCGAGGAGACCACCCGCCGGTTCCCCGACGAGGCCTCCCTCGAGGACATCTACGTCCGCATGGAAACAGCGTCGTGATCGCCACCATCGCATCGCACCAGGTGCTGTCGCTGCGACGCCAACGGGTGTTCCTCGCCTTGCTGGCCACCCTGCTGACGATGACCGCGCTCGCCGGGGTCCTCGGCTGGTCCAGCCACCAGACCATCGTCCGGGTCTACGACGAAGCCGTCAAGCTCCTCGCGTCCACCGGCAAACCGGCACCGCCGAACCCGTTCCTGCTCAAGCCGACCCTGTCGTTGCTGTCGAACATGGTCGTCTACATCCCGCTCATCGGTGCCCTGCTCGCGCTGATCCTCGGGCACCTGAGCATCGTCGACGACGAAACCAACGGCACCGGCCGGCTGGTGTTCTCCCGCCAGATCACCCGCACCAGCTACGTGCTCGGCAAGATCGCCAGCGCCGCCGCCGTCCTCGCCGTCGTCCTGGCCGCCAGCCTGCTCGTCAGCGTCGCCTCGCTGCTCGTCGTCAACCACACCATCGCTGTCGGCGACTTCGGGCGCCTCGGGCTGTTCTACGCCCTGTCATGGCTGTACCTGATGGTGTTCGCGCTGATCGGCATGGTCACCGTGCTGATGACACGGCGCCGATCGATCGCGCTGCTGTCAGCGATGGGCGCGTGGCTGGTGATCACGTTCGTGCTCCCCCAGTTCACCTCCGGACTACGACCCACCCAATCACTCAACCCGATCACCGACCCGGCCAGCACCTCACAGACCTTCTTCAAGGTCACCTCCAAGCTGCGGCCCTACTCCGTCGTCGAGCAATACAAACAAGCCAGCGGGCAGATCCTCCAGACCGCGACCGCCGAGTCGGTCGGGCAGACCATCCAACGGATCCTGCCGATCGCCGGGCTCGTGCTCGTCCTCGCGCTGGTCACCGTCCGCCTCGTGCAACGCCACGACTTCTCCAGGAGCGCCAACAGTGAGTGACTCGACCCACCGCATCATCACCCTCGCCCGCCACGAGTACCGCTCCGCTGTGCGCAGCCGAATCCTGATCGTCCTGCTCGGCATCCTCGTCACCGTCACAGCGGTCTCCGTGTACATCGCCTCGGTCGACTACGCCAGCAAACTCGCCGACTACCAGGCCTACGTCAACGCCGCGACGACCAGCGGGCTCGACCGCATCGCCCCCTCACCCCTGGCCGCACTGTCGTTGCTGCGAGGCGCGATGGAGTACATCGAGATCATCGGCGCAGTCATCGCCATCGCCCTCGGCTACCTCACCGTCTCACGAGAACGCACCAACCGGACCCTGCCACTGATCCGCTCCCGGCCGGTCACCTCCGGCGAACTCGCCACCGGCAGCCTCCTCGGAGCACTCGGGGTGATCGCGACACTCGTCGCCGTCACCGCTGTCGTCGGCATCGTCTGCGTCGGCACCATCGGCCACGACTGGATCAACGCCACCCAAGCCCTCAAGCTGTTCCTCGGCTACCTCGCCGCGATCGTCTACATGGGCGCCTTCTACTGCCTCGGCGCGATCGCCACCGCCAAGTCCCGAGTCGCCGCCAACGGGCTGATGATCGCCCTCGGGATCTGGCTCATCGTCGTGCTCGTCCTTCCCCAGATCGGCGACACCATGGACGCCGACAACCAGATCCCCGGCGGCCTGTTCAAAGCACTCGGCCTCGGCCACGACGGCGAAGCGCAGATCCTCACCCACTTCACCACCTACGAACGCATCCGCACCTGGACCGAAGAAGCGTCGCTCGCCAAACACTTCGAACGCTTCTCGTTCGCGATGACCGACGTCAAAGAGCGCTACCGCCCCTTCAACCTCCCCTGGCTGCTCGGACAGACACGCAACGACATCGGATGGCTCATCGCCTACTCCGCAGCCCTCTACGCCGGCCTGCGCCGCACCTTCCGCAACCAACCAACCATCCCCCAAGGAGGAACACAATGAACCCCACCACCCACACCCGCCACACCAAGCGCCTTCGCGCCGCCCTGCTCACCGCAGGACTCCTCGCCGGCGCCGGCGCACTCGCCGCCTGCGGCGGCAGCTCCAGCTCGACGCCTACGACCCAAGCGGCGACCACACCCACCGGCGGCTCCACCGCATCGACCCCCGCCGACACCACGGGTGCAACCACGGCCGTCCCGCCCGCAGGCACCGACGCTGGCACGACCGCCCCAGCCGGCGGGCCGGTCCTTCCGGTCGCCGACAACCCGATCAACAACACCTCCAACGTACAAGCGTTGAAAATCGACTCCGCGCTCGTCGAGAACAACGTCGACAGCACCGGCAAAGCTGCCAGCGACCACCTCGAAATCGCGCTCACCAACACTGGCACCACCGAGCTCACCGCATTCGAGGTCTTCTACACCTTCACCGACCCGACCACGAACGTCACCGAGAACTACTACGCCAAACTCCCGGCCGACTTCACCGTCCCCGCCGGCGGACAACGCACCGCGCACTTCGACAACACCGGCGCACCCGACCACTTCCCCGTCAACGAGTTCAGCCTCTACTACACCGACACCAACGCACTCGACGTCACAGTCACCGTCGGCGCCACCGACGCCGCCGTCCAGACCACCACCCTCCACAAGGACGCAGGCGGTCCCGAGACCGCCGACTGAACAAGCGCGATGTGTCCCGTCCGCCCGAGTGCAAGGTCTCAAGATCGCGTGCACTCCGTACCGCTGCAGACCCTCGACCGCGAGGGCACAATTGGCGAGCCGGTTGCGGCCGGGCCGAGGGGCGCTGCTAGATCCGCTCTCGAACACCGACGAGGCCTCGCGTCTCTACTGAAAGGATGCCCAGCGTGAACCACTCACATGTAGGACCACGATCATGAAGTGGGTAACGCGGGAACGCCCGAAGACAGATCGGATCGCCTGCCCGTGGTTGATCCGCAGGTTTGTCGATCCCGATGCCGAGTTCATCTTCGTACCTGGCAGCAAGGTGCTGTCGGTGGCCGCGTTTGAAGAAGCGATCAGTTTCGACGCGCCTGGAGCGACGTTCGCTCACGCGGGCGACCGCTGCACGTTCGAGGTGCTGATCGCGCACTACGGACTCGAGGCTGACGCCGCGTTGGTGCGCTTGGCGAATGTCGTGCACTCGGCCGACATCGACGCAGATGTGGACAGCGATCCGGCAGGGTTCGGCCTCCGGGCGATCGGAGTCGGTGGCCTCGATGTCGAACGAGACGATCATCGATTGTTGGAGCGCGCAGCGTTTGTCTACGACGCCCTCTACGCGTGGTGCCAACGCGAAACCCGTTAGTCGGCGCCGGGCTGGCCCTCCAACAGCGGCCCTCGCCGTCATCGCTGGGCTATGCCGTGGGCGCGAGTGCCCGACGGCGGACACCGTCGACGCTGCGATATGGCTGCGACGGCGGGCAAGCCACAGCCGACCACTTCACGTGTCCTCGCGCGGGCGCGGTCGACCGCCGATGAGTACAACCAATCACCTCCCAATCTCCTCCCAATGACAGAGGCAAATGGCGGTCACTCAGGGTCACTGGAGGTCAATCCGAACACCGCGGGAATCGAACCTACGACCTGCGGTTTAGGAACACGTGGTCTCTGTGCAGGCGGAGCCGTGCACAGGGTCAGCCGCCGTCATCCTCCGGATGCGTCGACTGCAGGGTCCAGGATTCCGAACGCCTTGCGCGACACCATCTGCGGCCGTTCTCCCTCCGACTGCACGTAGCCGCGCGTCGTGGACACATCGGAGTGGCCGACGAACCTCGCCACGTCCTCGAGGTCGAGGTCACCCGATGCGTAGAGGTTCGTCACCACCGAACGGCGACCGGTGTGCGTACCGATCTCCGACGGGTCGAGCCCTACCGCCTCCGCAGCCTTGCGGATCGCCTTGTCGACGTGCTGGCGGAGCATCA
>VFMC01000408.1 GCA_006515795.1 Acidimicrobiaceae bacterium
CGTACGGCTCGCCGCTCGACGTCCGTTCGATCGATGGTGGGCTGCTGGTGCAACAGGTCGACACGGTCGATCTCGACCGGTCGCACTGGCGGGTCGTCACAGTGGTCCAACCAACACCCGAGCAGCTCGACGATCTGTCCTTCGCCTGGACCGTCTGCGCCGCGGTGAGCAGCAACGCGATCGTGTACGCGAAGGATCATCAGGCGTACGGCATCGGCGCAGGGCAGCAGAACCGGCTCGACAGTGCGCGCCTCGCCGCCGAGCGGTCGGCCGGCCGTGCCGCCGGCGGGGTGTGTGCGAGCGATGCGTTCTTCCCGTTCCGCGATGGTCTCGACGCGGCAGCCGCGGCCGGCGTCCGCGCCGTGATCCAACCCGGTGGAAGCATGCGCGACGCCGATGTGATCGCCGCCGCCGACGAGCACGGCATGGCCATGGTGTTCACCGGCGAGCGCCACTTCCGGCACTGACGGGAGCGGAGCGAGCGTCAGATCAGGGCGGACGGGAGCGGAGCGAGCGTCGCTCTGCCAGACTGGTGGCCATGGCCAGGATCGCTGATCTGCTCGCCGCCGGTCCCACGTACTCGTTCGAGTTCTTCCCACCGAAGAACGAGGCCGGCTGGTTGAGCCTCGGTCGGACGATCGCCGAGCTGGAAGATCTCGAACCGAGCTTCGTCAGCGTCACCTACGGAGCGGGCGGAAGCACGCGCACGCGCACCGCCGACCTCGTGTCTTGGGTGAAGCGCCAGACTCCGATCCCTCCGATGGCTCATCTCACCTGCCACGGCCACAGCCGTCACGAGATCGCCGACATCCTCATCGACTACCGGGCCGAGGGCGTCGAGAACATCCTTGCTCTGGGTGGCGATCCGCCTGCCGATGGCTCGCCGGCACCCGGCAGCGACTACCGCTACTCGAGCGAGCTCGTCGACGACATCCGCTCCACCGGCGCCTTCTCGATCGGTGTCGCCGCTCACCCCGAGCTGCATCCTCGTTCACCCGACCGCGACTCCGATCGCCGGCACCTGGCCTCCAAGCTCCGTGACGCCGACTTCGCGATCACCCAGTTCTTCTTCGAGGTCGACCACTACCTGGCGCTGGTCGACGACATGGGCGCGCACGGAGTCGACAAGCCGATCGTGGCCGGAATCATGCCCGTCACCAATCTCGCCCAGGTGAGCCGGATGGCGCACATGTCGGGAGCCGAGGTGCCCAGGTGGTTGGTCGACCGGGTGGCCAAGGCTGGTGACGACGCCGACGATGCGGCACGGATCGGGGTGGAGATCGCCACCGAGCTGTGTGCCCGGCTGATCGAAGCCGGTGCCCCGGGCCTGCACTTCTACACGCTCAACCGCAGCAGTGCCGTGCGGTCGATCTACACCGAGCTCGGCCTCACGCCTTCTCCCTGACGCCTCGGATCGGCTCGTCCCGGCTCGTCGGCGCGCCGGGCACGGCCCCTATGGTGCGGGGATGCGCTCATACGACAACATCTACGTCAACGGCCAATGGAGCCCCTCGGCTGGTAGCGGATCGATCGAGGTCACCAACTCGGCGACCGAGGAGGTGATCGCCACCGTCCCGAACGGCGCTCCCGCCGATGTCGATGCCGCAGTCGCGGCCGCCCGGGCCGCGTTCCCCGCCTGGAGCGAGCTGCCGAAGGAGGAGCGCGCCGCCTACCTGATGAAGATCCATGCCGGACTCGAGGCGCGCACCGACGAGATCGCCCAGACCATCGCCCAAGAGGTTGGCATGCCGCTGATGTTGAGCAACCTGATCCAGGCCGGGCTGCCGAAGGCGAACTTCGCGATTGCCGCCCAACTGCTCGGCTCGTACGAGTTCGAGTCGCAGGTCGGAAACTCGGTCGTCGTCCGTGAGGCGATCGGTGTGGTCGGTTGCATCACCCCGTGGAACTACCCGCTCCATCAGATCGCGCTGAAGGTGGCGCCTGCGCTCGCGGCCGGCAACACGGTCGTGCTGAAGCCCAGCGAGGTGGCACCGATCAATGCCTTCATCCTCGCCGAGGTCGTGCACGAGGCGGGTCTGCCGGCTGGTGTGTTCAACATGGTCACCGGCGTCGGCCCC
>VFMC01000409.1 GCA_006515795.1 Acidimicrobiaceae bacterium
GCATCCCGAACGTGCCGACAACGAGTGGCATCGTGGTGGCTTGCGCTACCAGCGTCGCGCCGAGGAGCGTGGTCGTCTTCTCGAAGCGCCCGCCGAACGCGCACGAGACCCACGTGGCGGCCAGGTCGCCGTAGAGCAGCAGCCCGGCGACCGCGAGCACCGAAAGCGCGAACCCGATATCGAACACGGCCCACGGTGAGACCACGACGATCCCGAGCACCGAAAGCCCGAGTGCACCGGTGCCGTCACGCCGTACGCCGACGCACTCGCCAACGGCGCCGGCCGCCACCATCACGCATGAGCGGACCGCCGAGAGCGCAAGACCTGTCATGACCGTGTAGCCGATGGCGACCGAGACGACAAGCGCGAGCACCGAGAGTCGCGGCAATCGCGTACGCCGCGCAAGCGCCAGCACGACGCCGCACACGACCGCGAGGTGCGAGCCGGATACCGCGACGACGTGCGAGAGTCCGAGAACCCGGAAGTCCTCGTCGACCGCACTGCCGGTGAGCGCGCGCCGGTCTCCCAGCACGACGCCGCGCAGGAGCGCTCCCGGGTCGCCGGACACGACAGCGAGCCGCGTGACCGCCTCCGCTCGCCAGGCGAACAGCGCGCCGCTCACACCCTTCTCCCACTCGTCGGCCTCGCGAAGCTTGGCGATCGCCGAGCAGCGCACGACTCGTCCGTACTCCGGCGGCGTGACTCCGGCCGGGAGCCGCATCGTCAGCGCGACGCCGTCGTAGGGGCCACCGACGATGCGCAGTCGCACACTCGGCCCGAAGCGGCCATCCCGTGGGTCGGCGGTGACCACGCCGGTCCACTCGCGCGCGCCCGCGTCCGCGAGCAGCCGCGTCTGCGCGCGCCAGGACACGCCACGCATCACGGAGAGTCCGCAGCCGACAAGAACGCCCACAAGGAAGACCACCGCGATAGCGCCGACGGCGTCCCAATGACCGGTACGCAGACGCCGCCGGGTGACGACGAATGCTGTCACCAGCCAGAGCGCGCTCCAGCAACCGACGACAAGCCACGGTGCCGTCCCCTCCGCCCACACCTGCCAGGCCCAGCCCTCGCCGAGCACCGCGCCCATCCAGACCGCAATGGCGAGCCACACGACCGGTGGCAGACTCGCGCGTGTGGGCGCATGCACGGGCACGAGCGTGTGCGCAGGAGCGCTCATCCGACCGTCACGAGATCCCTCAGGCTCTCGAACTTCTTCTGCCCGATGCCGGTGACCCGCATGAGGTCTTCGATCTTCTTGAACGGGCCGTTCTTCGTGCGGTCATCAACGATCTTCTTCGCGGTCGACGGACCGACACCCGGGAGCGTGTCCAGATCGGCCGCTGTCGCGCGGTTGAGATCGATCTTGCCGCCGGCAGTCGTTCCCCCGCCGGTACTCGCTCCCACTGCTCCCGGCGGCGCCACGACACCAGCGGCCACCTGCTTCTTGGTCGGCAGGAAGACCTGCTCGCCATCGGCAAGCACGCGCGCGAGGTTGACCGACTCCCCCGCGGCCTCGGGTGTGACACCTCCCGCCGCAGTGAGGGCATCACCGACGCGGCTCCCTCCGGGGAGCGTATAGAGTCCCGGCGTCTGCACCGCCCCGACGACGTGCACGACCACGACCGCGACCTCGGCCGGCGCTGTGGCTTCAGCGGCAGCCGGAGTAGTGCCGACGATCTCCTCGGGCACGACCTCGACCGTCGTCCCGGTCGACGACGGCCAGAACCGCCACACTCCAAGCGCCAACACGACGACCGCCAGACACGCGATCACCAGTACCGCTGAATCGCTCAGTCCGCCGAGCCCCGCCCGCTTCAGCAGGTCTCGGATCTTCTCAGGTACCTCGAAATGCACGGACGCCCCCTCCTCTCCGGGACGAGGGGGCGTCCGCACACGTATCACATTAGGAGGTCGACCCTAACCAGAACTCTCCAAATCCTTACCAGCTTCCATCCGCCAGGCCAGGTAACGCGCATTGCGGTTGGCCGGACAATCGTTCCCGCAGCCGATACAGGTCACTTTCCAGTACCAGAACCCAACACCGGCGAATATGACACCCCAGATCGCCACCGCGAGTGGGCTGAAGAGCCAGGCCGCCACAACGCCTATGACAACTGACAGCACAAGCGGGATTCCGGCAACCAGCGAGCGGAGATTCGAGAACTCACGCTCGCACTCGTCCACGATCACCACCGGACGGAATCGCATGATGAAATCGGGGCTTCGCACATTGAACGTGCAGCACGCATTCGAGCACCTGCTACACGCGTACCACCAGTGGAACGCGACCGCGTTGCCGAGTGCTGCGAGGTAGAACGCAAAGAGAAGCGCATTCCCGAAGTAGGCCGGGACCGCGAGTCCGATCAGCGTGATGATGAGGGCCCAGCCTGCGGCACGTCGCATCCTCGCCGCCTCAGCCGACCACGATGCTGACAAGTTTGCCGGGAACCACGAGTACCTTACGCACGGTCTTGCCCTCGATGTTCTCGACGATCTTGGGGAGCGCAAGCGCTGCCTCACGAACGGCATCCTCCGACGCCGATGCGGCAATGGTCAGCCGGTCGCGGACCTTGCCGTTGACCTGCACCGGGTACTCGACCTCATCGGAAGCGGCGGCAGCCGGATCCCACGCGGGCCAGGACTCGAG
>VFMC01000738.1:0-528 GCA_006515795.1 Acidimicrobiaceae bacterium
CAACACGGCGGCCTCGCCCGACTCCTGGGAAGTCCAGACTCCGCCGAGCCTCTCCATCACCGCCATCTCCGCCTCCCGTTCGACGGCCACGACCAGCCAGGCCTTCACCGCCACGATCTCCGTCAAGAACACCGGCCAGGCCACCGCCGACTTCACCGCCGAGAATCTGACCACGACGGGTGGGCTCGTCCCGACGAACCTCAATGTCCCGTTCTCTCTGGCCGGCAACAACACCACGACCGACATCACCTTCGCCGTCGCCTCTCCCACGAGTACCGGCGTGGTGACAGTCACCAGCGCGACCTTCTCCGCTACCGATCACAACAACAGCATCGCTGCGGTGGCTGTCGCCACCAACACGGCCACGCCCGCATCGATCACGGTGCAGGCCAAGCCCCGGGTCGTCATCTCCACGCTCAGCACCAGCAGGACGAACGTCGCCACCGGGCGAACCTTCACCGCCACCGTGGTCGTTCAGAACCCCGGCCCCAATGCGGCCTCGATCGTTTTCAGTGCCGAGAACCTGAG
>VFMC01000738.1:569-1053 GCA_006515795.1 Acidimicrobiaceae bacterium
CACCCCATCGCTCATCGCGACCGGGCTCGCGCTCAGCCAGTCGGTCACCGTCACCAGCGGCTCGACGTCGGCTTTCACCTTCAACCTCACCGCGGGCAACAGCGCCGGTTCGACCACGTTCACCAGCGCCACCTTCGCGGCCAAGGACACCAACACCCAGGGGGACATCGCCGTCGCCGCCAACAACGCCACGCAGCAGACGGTCAACATCCTCCATCGGACCCAGCTCAAGATCGCCAGCATCACCAGCTCCAAGAGCCTCGTCTCCTACGGGCAGACCTTTACCTCGACCGTCACGGTCCGCAATGACGGTGGGTCGGCCGTCAACTTCACCACCGAGAACCTGACGATCTCGAACACGAAGGTCACGGCAGGCGGTCTGCTGCTCGCTCGTAGTCTTCCCGGCGGCGGCGCCGCCACGACCTTTAGCTTCACCCTCACGGCCGGGAATTCTTCCGGCGCCTGTTCGCTCACCAGAGCCACC
>VFMC01000024.1:0-1036 GCA_006515795.1 Acidimicrobiaceae bacterium
GCCGGCGCGACCGACCACCGACACCCGTCGGCGCTGCCCGTCGGGCGGGGCGACGTAGAGCGCGAACTCGATCCGGCCCCACAACGTGGTGCGGGCAGGGATCTCGAGCTTGATGCCGTCGGGCCGCTCGGGGGTGACCAGTTCGGCCGACTTCCCCTCGATCACCTCGATGCTGTACGCGCCCTGGGCGAGCGCCGGCCCACGACGCAGGCGCAGGTAGTCGACCACCTTGCGCTGAGTGAGCACGCGCAGCACATCAGGGTCGAGATCGCTGATGTAGACGGTGGTTCCGGGTGCGTCGCGCACTCGCCGGCGCTCGCGGTCGAGCATGGCCGTGGCGGTGCCGCGCTGCATCTTCAGCACCCAGGTCTCAGCAGAGTCGTGCGTCCTGCTGACTACGTCGAGCCGGCCACCGAGCTGCTGGTAGGCGAGCATGCCGATGGCCTTCTCACCCAGCGTGCGTGCGTCGCCGGCCTTCACCGATTCGAAGAAGTTGCGCGCCACCTCACGCAACCGGTCGGGCGACATGCCACGGCCGTCGTCGACGATGGCGATGACCGGCGACCGCCCACGTCGGCGCAGCACCACCCGCACGCGACCGGCGACATTGCCGATCCGCAGCCGTACCTTCTCTGCAGTCACGGGGCCGCACTGTATAGAGGTGACCGCGTGTAACGCACCGGTACCGCAACCATCGTCGTTCCACGTCGTCGAGCGCCGCGGGTCGGCGCGGTGGGGAGCGCTACGACCGCGTTCGATTGGTGATGTAGGCCCCGAGGATCGCTATCGCACACCCGACGATGGCGAGCACCGCCACCGACTCGTGGCGCACCAGCGCGCCGAGCAGCAACGACACGACCGGCACGATGTACACGCTGACCGAAGCGCGCGTGCTACCCAGGCGACCGGCGTTGCCGGCCATCACCACGAACGCCAGCGCAGTGCCGAGCACGCCCAACGCAACCGTCGCCACGAATGGCCCCCAGGCGAAGTGCACGTCGTTCAGCGAGGGGATCGCGAATGGCGTCACCAACGC
>VFMC01000024.1:1068-10526 GCA_006515795.1 Acidimicrobiaceae bacterium
GCGCGCCGAAGATCAGGCCGATGCCGAACCACGAGTTGTGGCCGCCACTGCTGGACGCCACGGCGATGAGCATCACGCCTCCGAAGCCGACGGCGACGCCGACGACCTGCTGCCTCGGTGGTAGCCGTCGAGCCATGAGGGCGGCGACGACAGCGACGAAGAGCGGGGTGGCTCCGTTCAACATGCCGGTGACCGACGACGACACCCGCTCCTCCGCGAATGGGAAGATCGACAGTGGGATCGCCATCCAGATGACGCCGAGCAGCAAGATGCGCGGTCTATCGCCGCGGTCGATCGACACCCGGCGAGCCGAGGGGAACATGCCCAGCGTTAGTGCGCCAAAGCCGACCCGCAGTGGCGTGATCAGCGCGGCCGGGAAGGCCTCCAAGCCTTCGGCGATGAAGTAGAACGACGTGCCCCAGACGAGCCCAGGGATGGAGAGCGTGAGCCAATCGACCGCCGTCATCCGGGTGTGCGGGGCGGCAGCGGGTGCAGTCGTGGTCACTGGATCGAGGCTACGGGGACTCGGGGCCGAGGTCACAGAAGATCTGGGCCGACATCTTCTCGGCGGCCGAGACAGGATCGGCCCAGATCTTCTAGAGGGCGGCGAGGACTGCGCCGGCGGCCACGATCGCGATCAGGCCGAGGCCGACGGCGGCGTAGCGGCGATCGCGTTTGCGGTACCAGTGCGCGCTCAGCACGACGACGCGCAACAACGGAGCCGCGATGATCGTCGAGATCGCGATCGCCGCGCAGACCCTGCCGACCCGGCCCCCGATCGAAGCGCCGGCGACCGACAGCCCGAGGGCGACGACAACCACGACTCGAAGGGCTGTCCCAAGACCCCTGACAGGGCTGTCGACCCTGGGTGAATCCGGAGTCATCCTCGCACCAACAAGATCACTCCGACGACCAGCAGCAGGGCGCTCAAGAACCGCCTCACCTGCGGGGGCGACAGGCGCGACTGCACGCCGGCGCCGATTCGGCCTCCGACGATGCTGCCGGCAGACACCGCCGCACAGGTCGGCAGGTCGAGCCTGCCTTGAAGCGCGAACACGATGAGGCCGGCGGCCGACGTGATGCCGATCGTGAACGTGGTGGTTGCCGCGGCAACCCGGACCGGGACGTGCATCGCCTCGCTGGTCGCGGGAGTCTTGATGAATCCGCCACTCGCACCGGCGAGCCCTGCCAGCAGCCCCGACACGGCGAACAGGGCTGCCCCGAGCCGGAGCCGGCGTGCCTCGTACGGCACGTAGCCGCCATCCAGCTGATACACGCCGGACAGCGCACCGATGTGCTCGCCGACGTCGGCGGCGCTCAGGCCAGGCTGGGCAACGTTGCGCACCCCCTTGCGGCGACCGCCGGCGACGGCCGCGCTGATCGCGACGAGAGCCAGCACCTGCTTGAGGAACCGGTCGCTGGCCAGCCCGCTGGCCAGCGCCCCGACCACTGCCGCAGAGCTCGCGAACAGCTCGGTCGTCACTCCGATGCGATGGTTCACGATCCGTTCGTCGATCTGCCTCGCGCCCGCCGACAACGAGCCCGCGGCAACGGACACGAGGCCGAGCGGTGCTGCGGCACGAGCCGAAGTACCGGTGAGCACGAGGAGCGGCACGAGGATCACCGCCCCGCCGAGCCCTCCGACGGCACCCACTACGGACGTGACCAGCGCGAGGCCGAACTCGGTCCAGCTCATCGAATCGGCCGTTGGACGGTTTGGCGGTCGACCCGGAAGCCCTTGCTGCGCAGCTGGTCGACGACCGTGTCGACGGCGTCGGCCAGTTCGCCGGCATCGAGCCCGCCGATCGACAACGTCTCGACCACCTCCGTGGTGTCGTTGTGACGCAGACCGAGCTCGGCGATCCGCTCGACGAGCGCGAGCATCTCCGCCGCGGTTGCCGCCCAGCGGAGTGCGTTCTCGGCGTTCCCCGGCGACTGCGACGCCGACTCCCGATGTCGTCCGGCGGCTTCGCCGAGCGCACCGGCGAGCGGGGCAAGCACGACCGAGAGGTCGTCGGTAGCGGCAGCGGTCTCGATGAGGTGGCGCAGCGCGGCGCGGGTGTCGCTGGGTCGCCAGGGGGCCCCGATCGATCGCGAGGCTGCCGCGATCACCGCCGGGCTCAGCCAGGTTCCGCACGTGGCCGGAGCAAGCAGCAGCCGGGCCAGCCGGGCATGTCCCAGGTTGGCCGGCAAAGGGTTGGCCGGCAACGGGTCGGCCGCGCCCGGGCCACCGAACGACGGCGCAGGGCGGAGCCGGTCGTACTCCTCGGCAAGGAGCTCCGCCACAGCCTCGAGGACTTGCCGGTACGGACCGTCGCAGGCGAGCTCGATCGCTGCGTCGACGGCGACCGTGGCCCACGGGGCGACGTGGTTGGCGAGGAAGGCACGCTCGGTCTCGACCGATGACATCGCCCTGTCCGGTGTCTCGGCACGCCATGCACCGGCTTCGTCGAGGCAGAGCCGGGCGTAGCACCGCAACTGGATCCCGAGGTGATCGGCCCCGGCGACGCGCCACCGGCCGGCGTCGTGTTCGTCGAACTCGACCAGTTGGTAGTCGTCGACGCAGGCAGCCAGGATCTCGCCGCCGTGTTGGCCGTCGTCGCTGCGGAAGACGCTCTCGTACAAGGGCACGCCGCGCAGGAAGACCCGCTCGTACTCGGTGGCGATGCCGGCATCGCCCGAGCCGAGCGGGGCCAGTGCCGGCAGGTCGGCCACCAGGTCGGCCAGTCCAGGGCCTGGTTCTTCGAGCAGCAGCAGTCCGAGCAAGGCCGCGAGCGCACCGCGCCGTTCGGCGATCAGCGCCAGATCGGTGGTCATCGTTGGTCGCGCCACTCCCTGGGCGCGGTGGCGTAAGCCGAGGCCTCCGGCTTCACGGGTCGGGCCAGCCACAACGGTCGGCGCAGCCCACCCGGGCCCGGTCCGGGGCGGGTCTTGGCGAGCCACTCCCGGTAGACCTCGGTGGAGCGGACGGTGTCGACGGCGATGTCGCCGTACCGGTCATCGGGTCGGGCCGGAGAGACGGTGACTCGTTGCAGCCAGCAGTGCATGCCCGAGACGGGGTCGGGCTGAACCGGGAAGGTGAGGTTCTGATGCACGCCGGCATCACTCCACCAGACGCGGCTGCTGTCGGGATCCGACGAATCGAACGGGGCGACGCCGTGCACCTGGTTCATCGTCCACCGCCCGTCGGCCCCGCTCGTGCCGGTGCCGCTCGTGCCGGTGCCGGGGCCCGGCCCGTAGCTGGCCGTCGGCCCGACGATCGCGGCGAGACCGGACGAGAACCGCGGGGTCCCGGTCGATTCCTCCAGCCGCCACCGGCCCATGTGGTGAGATACGCCGACCACACCGGGGCGGATGCCCTCCGTTCGCCAGGCACGGATCACGAAGTGCCCGATCTGGGTGGTGATCCGCACGAGACCGTTCACCCCGATCTCCAACTGCTCGGCATCGGAGGGGTGGATCCACATCGGGTGGGCGTGACTTATCTCGGCCAACCACTTGGCCTGACCGGCACGCGTGTGGATCAACGTCGGCAGCCGGAAGGTGGGCAGCAAGATCCGCTCCCCGGCAGCCATGTCGAGATCTTCCCAGTGCACGTGGCTCTTGATGAACCCGGGCATGACGTACTCGGGCCAGCCCCAGTCGCGCAGCATCGCCGAGTACATCTCCAACTTGCGCGACGGGGTGGGGAATCCGAAGCGCACCGTCCCGTCGATCTCCACACCGGCCGAGCCGTCGCCGATGAACGGCATGTGCCCGTGGATCTCGCCGAGCGAGTCGTGCCTGCCCGCTGTGCCGGCAACACGGAAGACACCTCCGTCGTCACGCGACGCGCCGGAAGCGGCCAGGTCTTGCGGCGTCACGATCCGCTCGTGCACGGCGTACTGGTCGCCCGGCACCGCGAACGCGCCGTACTTGCGCATGTAGCCGAGCGGGGTGAGACCAACGGCCGCAGCCGCTTCGGGCAGCCCCGGCACCGAGTTGCGGAACAGCAAGTCGTAGTACTCGTCGATGCCGAGCGGTTCACCGGGATTTTCGTTCGACTCGAAGTGCCGGCGGATCCCGAGCGATCCGTCCGGGTCGATCTTCCACGACAGGTCGATCCAGAACTCGTTCTCCTCCCACACCTCACCCGGGTTCGCCTCCCAGGTGCGGCTCACCGGGCGCCCCTCGATCTCGGCGTTCACCCTGAACACCGGCTGGCGGAAGCCGATCCAGCGGCCACTGTGCGTCTCGTAGCTGGCCAGGTCGTGGCGCTCGGCGCCCGTGCCCATCGGTAGCACGTAGTCGGCGAACCAGGCGCTCTCGGACCACACCGGCGTGAAGGCGACGTGACAGCCGATCAACGATTCGTCGGTCAGCGCCTCGAGCCAGGTGAACCCATCGGGGTTGGTCCACAGCGGGTTGTAGGCGCGACTGAAGTACGTGTCGACCTTCCCCCGCCCCTCCTTCAGGAAGTGCGGGAGCAGGATCGACGCCTCATGGTGGGCGAGCGGGTACTCGACCGGCCAGGTGATGTCGTTCCACCGGTTGTGCGGATGGACGACCTTGGGCGGCACGGGGATGAACTTGTTCCATCCGTTCGGGCTGACGCCGCCCTCGGTGCCGACCGACCCGGTCAACACGTTCAAGAACCAAAGGCAACGGGCGACCTGCCACCCGCCCTCGTTGCCCGCCGCCGCAGCTCGCCAGTTGTGCGAGCTGAGCTTGCCCGGCACGGCGGTGGCGACGATGTCGGCGATGTCACGGATCTTCTGCTCGCTGAGACCGCAGATCTCGGCCGCATGTTCGGGGGTGAACTCGGCGTAGAAGTCGATGAGTGCCGGAGCCACGTTCTCGAACGTGCAGGCAAGGTCGGGGCGGGCTTCGCCGAGGAACTGCTCCCAGTTCACCCAGCGGCGCACGAACTCGCGATCCCACGTTCCCTTCTGCAGCAGCAGTCTGGCGATGGCCAACAGCATCGCCGCCTCTGTTCCGGGCCAGACCGGCAGCCAGTGATCGCTCATCGATGCGGTGTTCGACAGGCGGGGATCCACACAGATCACCTTGGCGCCGCGCATCTTGCCCTCGATGATCCGTTGCGCGTGCGGGTTGAAGTAGTGGCCGGCCTCGAGATGCGAGGAGATCAGGAAGATGACCTTCGCGTTGGCGAAGTCGGCCGATGGGCGGTCGAAGCCCATCCACACCGCGTAGCCGACGCGGGCACCCGACGAGCAGATGTTGGTGTGACTGTTGTGGCCGTCGATTCCCCAGGCGTTGAGCACCCGTTCCATGTAGCTGTCGTCACCGGGGCGGCCGACGTGATAGATCACCTCGTCGTGGCGCCCTTCGCGGAACGCCGTTCCGACGCGGGCGCCGATCTCGCCGAGGGCCTGTTCCCAGGTGATCCGCTGCCACTTGCCCTCGCCACGTCTGCCGGCCCGCTTGAGCGGGTACAGGATGCGCTCGGGGTCGTACACCTGGGTGATCGTGGCCGGACCCTTCGCGCAGTTGCGGCCGCGGCTGGCCGGATGGGTGGGGTTGCCCTCGAACTTGGCGATCTGCCCGGTGCCCTTGTCGACGTAGGCCAGCAACCCGCAACACGCCTCGCAGTTGAAGCACGTCGTCGGGATCAGCCGGTAGCGGCGCTCGGTGCGTTCACCATGGGCCCACGCCTTGGCGTCGAGTTCGACCCAGTCGTCCCACCGGTCGACCGGCGCGTAGTTGGTGAGCTGGGAGCCGGGCATGATCCTGGTGAGGTTGGCCTGAGCGGCACGGTTGAGATCATCGAGAAGTGACATGCGGGCGGCTCCTACGACAGCGGCACGGACTGGCCGGCCCGGACGAATGCGTCTTCGTACAGCGCGACGCCGACGATGCCGGCGAGTCCGCCGATGAGTGCGACGACCGGAGATCCGACGATCAGGGCGACGGCCGCCAGCACACTGGCGAGCACGAGGCCGACGGCGACGCTCCCCCAGAAGCGTCGACGGTACTTGCCACGGGTCATCGCCCGCAGCGCCAGCTCGACGTGGACGGTGCCCTTGCTGGACAGCTCGGTCCAGATGAGGAACCCAAGCGTCAAGACGCTGCCGAGCAGCAGCCATGTCATCGCCGTGGTCAACGACTCCGGAAGGTCGAACAGTGGAGCCAACAGCAACCCGATGCCGGCGCCACCGGCACCGGCCTGCGCCAAGAGCGTCGGCAGCAGAAGCGGTGTCTGCCACAGGTCGCGGCCTTCGCACTGACCGAACAGGAAGGCCGTGTACCCAGCGGTTCCTGCCGCGAACAGAACAGCCGGTGCCGCCACGGTCCTGATCAGACCCGGCGAGTCGAGTAGACCGCCCAGCAACCACAGCGATCCCAGCGCACCGTGACCGAGGACGATGAACGCTCCACGGACCAGCCACGATCCCCACTGGGGCTTGGTGAAGAGATACACGAACCGCTGCGGCTGCTTGAGGTCGGCGATCAGCAGGGCCCCGGTCACAGCGGCGAACAACAGCGCCACGACCGGAAGCGCGATGCCCACGAAGCCGCGCTCGTCGGCGTGGCCGGTCAACACGGCGAGACCACCTACGAACAGGGCGCCGGCGCTGATCGCCTTGGTGACGAGGTACGCGGCGACCTTGCCCTTCCACGCCATCGGATGAGCCGTGGTGTACGCCGTGCGGGCGACGATCTGCTTGGCGTGGCCGGGAGGATCGGGCGGGTTGGTCGGATGGTGTTCGGTGGTGTCGGCCCAGATCATCCCGTCGTCGGCGATGCGGGTGCGCAGCGGGTCGAGCGCCGCCTGATCGGCGCCCTTGTAGAACACGTGGGGCTTGGTGCCCTGCTCCGGCGCTCGCACCTGGGTGTCGTGGCGGCCGAGCATGACCGAGATCTTGCTGGTGGGATCGTGGATGTCTCCGGCGAAGATCGACTGCGTCGGGCAGACGATCACACAACTCGGCTCCAACCCGACCTCGATGCGGTGCGAACAGAAGTTGCACTTGTGCGCGGTCTGCGTTTCGGGGTTGATGTACAGCGCATCGTAGGGACAGGCGTTCATGCACGACTTGCATCCGATGCAGCGCGAGTCGTCGAAGTCGACGATGCCGTCGTCGCGACGGAACAACGCCGTGGTCGGGCAGATCGACACGCACGGCGCATCGTCGCAGTGGTTGCAGCGGTTCACGGAGTAGAACCGCCGGGCATCGGGGAACTCACCGCGCTCGATGTACTTCACCCAGGTGCGGTTCACCCCCAACGGAACCTCGTGCTCGGCCTTGCAGGCAACGGTGCAGGCGTGACACCCGATGCAGGTGTCGTGGTCGATCAAGAACGCGTAGCGCGTCACGGCACCGGTTCCCCCAACATCTGCTCCCACGCCCCGTACCCGCCGATCAGATCGGACACGTCACGGAACCCCGATGCCCGCATCAACGACGCGGCGATCATCGAGCGGTACCCGCCGGCGCAGTACACGACGGTCGGCGCGGTCGGGTCGAGGTCGGCAAGACGATCGAGGATGCGCGGCAGCGGAACCTCGCGGGCTCGAGTGATCTTCCCGCCGGCAACTTCGCCCGGCCCGCGAACGTCGACGAGTTGCAACGCGTCGACCGCGGCAATCCGTTCGGCGAGCTCGGAGGCGGTGAGGCGTGATGCACCGACGATCCACCCGCGATGGGCGAGGAACTCCTCCACCGGATCGTGCAGGTAGCCGATCACCCTGTCGAATCCGATCCGGGCCAGCCGGTTGCGCCCTTCCAGCTCGGTGCCGGGCTCGCCCACCAGCACGAGCGGCTGCTCGGCGGTCAGCACGTCACCGGCGTACTCGGCGTACCGACCCGCCAGACCGACGTTGTACGAGCCGACGAGATGGCCCTGGGCGAACACCGCCGGGTCGCGGGTGTCGAGCACCACGGCGCCTCGCCGCTGCTCGGCGAGCACCTCCGTCAACGACATCGGCCGAGGCGGTTGGTCCTCGGCGAGCATGTCGTGGGCCTGCTTGTTCCGATTGGCGGCGAAGGCGAAGTACAGCGGTGACAGGCTCTGGCCCTCGGTGACCGCGTGCACGAAGTCGTCTTCGCTCATCGGCTGCAGCGCGTAGTTGGTGCGTCGTTGCTGGCCCATCGTCGACGACGTCTCCGACGACAGGAACTTCCCGCACGCCGAACCTGCGCCGTGCGCCGGGAACACCCGCGTCGCGTCCGGAAGCGTGAGCAGCTGTTCGCGAGTAGAACGGTAGAGCTGCCTGGCCAGCTCGTCGGCGGTCACTCCCACGGAGGTCAGCAGATCGGGGCGGCCGACATCGCCGATGAACAGCGTGTCGCCGGTGAGAACCCCGTACGGGACCTCGTCGGCCGCACGTTCGTAGATCACGATCGAGATCGACTCCGGCGTGTGTCCGGGTGTGTGTCGCACCTCGAGCTCGACCTCACCCAGTGAGAGCCGCTCGCCGTCGGCGAGGCCGTCGATCGGGAACTCGGCGGATGCCTCGGCCGCGGAACCGTAGGAGATGGTGGCGCCGGTGGCGTTCTGCAACTCCAAGTGGCCGGACAGGAAGTCGGCGTGGAAGTGGGTCTCGATCACCCGCTCGATGGTCAGCCCGGCCTCGGCGGCATCGTTCACGTATTGCGCGACGTCGCGCTGCGGGTCGACCACGACAGCGCGCCCACTGGCCTCGTCGCCGACGAGGTACGACGCATGCGACAGACATCCGAGGTAGTACTGCTTGAAGTACATCCGGTCCCCTCCTCTGCACCGACCGCCCATCCTCGAACAGCCTAATGTACGTACATTATGGGAAGTCGGTGCGCGGCGCAAGCCACCCGCCCGGGATCAGGGCCGAGCGCCGCGAGCCGTCGATGTCACTCCGGCGTGAACGTGCCCTCGATGTGCCACACGCCGGTGAACGTGTCGAACGGACCACCGATGATCTGACTCATCCACTCGATCACGAACTCGCCCGTCGCCGGGTCGATCGTGCCGGTGACTGCTTCGCTGGTGAGACCGGGCAGGCTGCCATCCGGCTTCGGCGCGCCCTGGTTGAACACGAGCCCGGCGTAGTACGCGGTCCAGCTCGGCACTTGCCCACTGATCGCTCCATCGGCGGCGGTGAGCGTCGGCGGATCGCTGGCTTCGTCGGTCGCCACGGCGAACGCCGTTCCGAAGAACTTCACCGGGGCGACGATGGCCGCGGCGGTCGCGTTGTTCGTGGCGTCGAAAGCCGGATCCGGCGACGGCTGGTGGCGGCCCGTGGCCATGCCGCCATCGGTTCCCGGCTCCAGCAGCGAGTAGCTCTGGTCGGCCGCGCAGGGCGAGTCGCTGTTGGGCACGAACGGTCCATCGACGGTGCCGCCCCCCTGGATCATCCGGAAGTAGGAGCCGGTGACGACGGTGCCGTCGCACGCACCGGCGGCGATCTCGAACACTCCGATCAGGTCACCCTCAATCGCGGCGACGGTCGTTTCCGGCGCCGCCGTGGTTTCCGGGGC
>VFMC01000410.1 GCA_006515795.1 Acidimicrobiaceae bacterium
GAAAGGGATTCGGACCGGGGCTACGGGCAGTTCGCCGTGCAGCCGGCGAAGTTTTCGCAGGCTGGATACGGCGCCGGTGGCGCGGGGCCGCCGGTGAACTGGAAGTTCAGATCGAAGATCGGATCCGAGATATCAACGTCGCCGTCGCCATTGCAGTCGAGGGCGGCGGGGCATCCGGCCGCTTCGCCGCCGGAGAACTGCAACGCGAGGCTGAAGATCGGATCGGAGATGTCGAGCTGCTTGTCGCCGTTGGCGTCGCAGCGGACCCACGTCGCCGTCACGCCGAAGCTGATCGTGGCTTGCGCGGAGTTTGAGTTGTTGCAGACGCCGTCATCGACCGCGAGGCCGACGACGAGGTCGCCGACCGCGTTGCCGATCACTTGAACAGTGTTACCGCTCGCCGACCCGACGATCGCGCCGGGGCCCGAAACGATGCTCCAGCTACGGCTGCCGGCCGCCGAGCCGACCGTCACCGTCGTGCCGACGCCCTGAACTCCCTGCGGAGGAACGATCACTGCAGTGTCGGCGTCGTCGACACAGAAGCTCGCCGTGGCCGAGGCTGCGTTGCCGCACTTGCCGTCGTCGATCGTCAATCGCACCACGACCGTGCCGGGCGCCGTCCCCTTCACGCTCACGGTGGCACCGTCGGACGCTCCGTCGATGACGCCCGGGCCGGAATCGATCGCCCAGGCGCGGGTGAACGGCTTGGCGTCGCCGGTTCCGGCCGACGAACCGGCGCTATCGAGCACCACCGCGGCGTTGACCGCCGTTGTTCCCGCCGGGGCGCCCGCGACCACGGCCACTTCGGCCGGGTCATCACAAAAGACGTTGAACGTCATCTCTGCCGACGCTCCGTCGGCGCAGGCCCCATCGGTGACGCCCAGCCGGACACGGACCGCGCCCGCGCCGTTGATCTTCAACTGCGGTGTCGGTCCGGTCCCCGGCGCGACCAGTGCTGCGTTGCCGGAGACGACCGACCAGTTGTAAGTGAAACTTCCACCGTCGGCGCCCGACGACCCGCTGCCGTCGAGCGTGACGACGTCCTGCGTCACCAGGTCGACGTCCGCCTGCTGTGCGATGGAAACGATGTCGGTGACCTCGCAGCAGCGCTGCTTGACGATCAGGTTGTCGACTTCGAACGTGGCGCTCGCGCCGCCCGTGGCGGCCGTGAAACCTAAGAAGACGTCGCCAAGCAGGCGCGGCCCCTTCGCCTCGAGCACCTTGGTCCGGGGATAGCCGCCGTCATTTCCGGTCACCGTAAACGCTGATCGTACTCGCGCCGGTGCCGGCCGAGTCGGCCGGGTTGTAGAGAACCTCGACATGCATGCCGTCGACGCTCTTGTAGAGGGCCGGCAGCATCTGGCCGTATTCGACGTTGTTGACTGCCGATTGCACCTCGAAGTTGAAGTCGATACCCATGTGATAGCGGTTGTCCTGGTTCGAGCCGTTGGCGCCCTGGCCGGGGGGGTCGCTGTCGCCGTGACCTCCGTCCCAGACGTCCATCTCGACGGCGAAGCTGCGGCGCCGGAGGGCCGGAATCGCATTGGGGTCGCTGCGGTTGTAGCCCATAGCGCCGCCGCCATCGCCCACGAGTCCCGCAGCGGTGTCGAACGTGCCCTCGACGACTGCGAACGTCATGCCGTCCGCCGGATCGTTGCCCGATTCTTTGGTGTAGAACACGTCGAAGTCGGCCTTGAAGCCTGAGTCTCCGAGGCCCCATCCGTCGACATTGAACCATGTCGCAACCGTGTTGCCTGTCGTGCCGTTCTGGAGCAGACGCACACGTCCGGCGTTGTGCGCAGGAGTGTACGCTGGGGTACCGGCCGCGCCGACCACCACCAGCGACGTCACCACATCGAACACCCCGGATTCGAAGTCGTCCTGGAAGGCAACGTCGATCTCTTCACAAACGCTGGGTGCATCAGCGACGGCCCTGACGCTCCAACTGTCGTACTTGACCGTGACGGCGTTGTCCCCCGCAGGAGAAAAGAAACCGTAGGTGCTGTGCGCTCCGGCGATGAGCCCCAAGAGGATCTTGTCGGGTGGAGCCGGGTGATGGTCTCCACCGGCGAGGACCCACGTGCCCGGCTGGCCGTCGACGTCGAGGGCGAACTGGCTGTAAAAGTAGTTCCCCTGTCTCGTCAGCCGCACCCAGCCGCGGAAGCCTTGATCGAGTTCGGCCGGCACCAATGGAACGACCTGCTGATCACGGTTGAAGGTGCCTGCAGTGTCCCGGCCGTTGACGACGCCGAAGGACGGCAGGTGTGAGCGGCGGGACTGATGGCGTCGCGAGTCGTTCGCCACTGTGGCGTCGGCTTCGCCGCGGAAGGGCACGCAGGCGAGCGAGTACTTGGAGGCCGGGTCGCACGTGTAACGGGCCATGATCCCGCCCCTGCCCCACCGGCCCAAGGCCGTAGCGGCGCCGGTGATGTCGACGACGCGGGCAGTCGCGACGAAGTCGCCGGTGACTTCCTTGTAGGCGAATTGGAAGTGATCGGCGTCGTCCCAAATATCGGTGCCGCCCCCGGACAGCGTATAGACCCCGTCGGCCGCAGACGCACTTCCCGGGACGCTTGGGTTCAGTACCCAACCGACGTCGTGAGCGTGGGCGAAGTCGCCGACGGCCCCGCTCACCGGATCCAAGGGGAAGTTGATCACGCCGGTGTCGTTGAGCGGCTCATAGAGCTGCGGGCTCACCGGCATTCCCGATGTGGAGCCGCTCACCAGCGCGCCGTAGTGGAACGTGCTCGGCGGGCTTGGCGGGCTCGCAAAACTGCTCCCCGTCGGTCCCGCGACCGAGACAAACTGGAAGTCGAGGCGCCGCGGCGGCAAGAAGTCGAGATAGCTCGTGTTATTGCTCGCGCTCGAGATCGTGTACGCGAGACCCTCGTTCACCGCACCGACTGTGGTCGTCCAGGTGATCGTCGTTCCGATCGTCGCAGTTCCGAAGACGGTGTCGCTCTTGCCGGTCGCGTCCGTGCCCACGAGTTGGTCCGGCGTGTCCCACGTCGTGATCTTGTTGCCGACGTCCCCGCCGACGTAGCTCGATGGGAGGATGCGGTAGACGACGCGCTGAAGCGCTGGACCTTTGGAGTTGTGCTCGCTGTTGGCGAACCCGACGTAGATCTCCGCGGGGAGCGCCTGAACCGCATACGCCGTTTGGTTTGGGGAGGTTCCGTCCGTCTGGGTTGCCCCATACGCTTGGCTTCGCACCGTGTTCCAGTTCGCGTTGACGAGCGGGTCGAGTGTTCCGTCGCCAATGCGAAGGTCATTCGAGCGGAACGAGGTAATGTTCTGCCCCACACGTTTCAA
>VFMC01000411.1 GCA_006515795.1 Acidimicrobiaceae bacterium
GACGGTGACGGACACGGCGACGTCGCCTGCCCGGCTGCGGGCACCGTGCCGGCCGACGACTGCGACGACACGCGGATGGGCGTCTCGCCGGGCGTGATGGAGTCGTGCGACGGCGTCGACGAGGACTGCGACGGGATGGTCGACGAGGGCTTCGGCACCGGCATGGCGTGCGACAGCGCGGACGCCGACGCGTGCGCCGACGACGTCACGATCTGCACCGGCTGCATGGACCGCGGCGCGGCGATCACGGAGACGTGCAACGGCGTCGACGACAACTGCGACGGTACGACCGACGAGGGCTGCGCGTGCACGACCGGGATGACGCGGCCGTGCGGCACCGACGAGGGCGCGTGCACCGCGGGCACGCAGAGCTGCGTGTCCGGCATGTGGGAGTCGACCTGCACCGGCGAGGTCGGGCCGATGGCCGAGACGTGCAACGCGGTCGACGACGACTGCGACGCGATGACGGACGAGGACTTCGGCGTCGGCACGCCGTGCGACTCGACCGACGCGGACATGTGCACGGACGACGTCACCGCGTGCGGCGGCTGCATGGACGTGGGCTCGCCGCGCACCGAGACGTGCAACGGCACGGACGACGACTGCGACGGGACCGTCGACGAGGGGTTCGCGGTCGGCGACGCGTGCGACTCGCCCGCCGACGCGGACGCGTGCACCGACGACGTGACCGGATGCGCCGGCTGCATGGAGGTCGGCGGCTCGGTCGTCGAGACGTGCAACGGCGGCGACGACGACTGCGACGGGAGCACCGACGAGGGCTTCGGCGTCGGCACGGCGTGCGACGGCCCCGACTCGGACATGTGCACCGACGACACGACGACGTGCACCGGGTGCTCGGACGTCGGCGGCGCGCGCGTCGAGACGTGCGACGGCACGGACGACGACTGCGACGGCACGACGGACGAGGGCTTCGGCGTCGGCGACCCGTGCGACGCGTCGGCCGACGCGGACCTGTGCACGGACGACACGACGACGTGCGCGGGCTGCATGGACGTCGGCGGCTCGGCGACGGAGGCGTGCAACGGGACGGACGACGACTGCGACGGGATGACCGACGAGGGCTGTAGCTGCATCGACGGCACGATGGTCGCGTGCGGCACGGACGTCGGCGAGTGCACGACCGGCACGCAGACGTGCGTGAGCGGCATGTTCGGAGCGTGCACGGGCGTCGGGCCGATGGCCGAGGTGTGCGACGGCGACGACGACGACTGCGACGGAACGGTCGACGACGGCTTCGGCGTCGGGACGGCGTGCGACTCGCCGGCCGACGCGGACGCGTGCACGGACGACACGATGACGTGCACGGGCTGCATGGACGTCGGCGGATCCGTCGCCGAGGTCTGCAGCAACGGCCTCGACGACGACTGCGACGGATCGGCCGACGAGGGGTGCACGACGTGCACGCCGGGCACGTGGAGCGTCGCGTTCGTCGCGACACAGAATTCCGTCGGTCAATACGCGGCGGTCGCCGCCGACGGAGCGGGCGCCCTCCACGCGAGCTACCACGACGCGACGAGCGGCGACCTCGTCTACGCGTTCCACGCGCCGATCGGCTTCTGGACGCTCTCGTCGCTCACCGCGACGGGCAACGTCGGCACGTACGCGGGCGCGGCGATCGACGGGACGGGTGGGCTGCACGTCGTCTTCTTCGACGCGTCGGCGAACGATCTCCGGTACGCGTACCGTGCGACGCCGACCGCGGCGTGGGCGCTCGCGACCATCGACGCGACGGGCACCGTCGGCCAGTACGCGTCGGTCGCGATCGACGCCGCGTCGGGCGTGCACGTGAGCTACTACGACGCGACGAACGCGAACCTCAAGTACGCGTACAAGCCCGCGGGCGGGGCGTGGACGCCGGTGACGGTCGAGGCGACGGGCAACGTCGGCCAGTACTCGAGCATCGCCGTCGATGCGATGGACGGCGTGCACGTGAGCTACTTCGACGCGACGAACAACGATCTGCGCTACGCGTACCGCCCGTCGGGCGGCGCGTTCAGCTTCGCGGCGGTCGACACGAGCGGCACGGTCGGCCAGTA
>VFMC01000025.1:0-21275 GCA_006515795.1 Acidimicrobiaceae bacterium
GAGCACGTCTTGCGGCAGTGCCTGATCGCCCTTCGGGTCGCCGAACGGATCGGGCTCGATGACAACGCTCGTGCGGCCGTCTACTACAGCGCGCTGCTCGTCAACGTCGGCTGCCACTCCGACGCCCACGAGCAGGCGAAATGGTTCGGCGACGACATCGCCCTGAAGGCGACCAAGTTCGATTACGAGCCGCGATCGGCACGCGAGGCGTTGGGCATGGTCCGCCTGCTCGGCGCCGGCGGTTCGGCGCTGCACCGAATCCGAACCGGCGTCGAGTTCGCCGTCTCCGGACGCCACGATGTCGACGACATGCTCGCCCAGCACGCGGCGCTGGCCAAGCAGCTCGCCGACCGGCTCGAGTTGCCCGCCCAGGTCGGCGCGGCGCTGGCGTGTTCGTACGAGCGGTGGGACGGCAAGGGCTGGCCGGGGAAGGTCGCCGGCGCCGATGCTTCCGTGGCATCGCGAATCGTGCAACTGGCGGAGTACGTCGAGGTGGCCTATCGCACGGGCGGAACGACCGCGGCCCGAGCGCTTGCCGAGCGGCGCAGCGGCTCACAGTTCGATCCGACCCTTGTTCGGGTCCTCTGCGACCACGCCACGGAGGTCTTCGATGGGCTATCCGATGTCGGAACCTGGCAGATGGTGATCGCCGCCGAACCGGCACTCACCGTCGTGCTGTCGGGTGCCGGGGTCGACCGGGCGTTGCGTGCGATCGCCGAGTTCGTGGATCTGAAGTCGCCGTACATGCTTGGACACTCCACCGCTGTCGCCGAGTTGGCGGCCAGCGCTGGACGCCACCTCAACCTCGCCGGGGACGAGGTGACGACGCTGCGTCGAGCGGGGCTGGTTCACGAGTTCGGGAGGTTGGGCGTTTCCAAGCACCCGTACTACGCCGAGCGGATGCTGCAGCAGTCCGACGCGCTGGCACCGCTGGCGAGGATCGTGGTCCAACAGCGCGAGCGCCTCGACGGATCGGGCTACCCCCGAGGCCTGCCCGGCAACGCCATTTCGCCGCTCGCCAGGATCCTCGGAGCCGCCGACGCCTACCAGGCAATGCGGGAGGAACGGCCCCACCGTTCAGCGCTCACCCCCGATGATGCTGCCGACGCGCTGCGGGAATCCGTGCGGGCCGGCCACCTCGACGGCGACGCCGTCGACGCCGTGCTCAGCGTCGCCGGCCACCGGGTTTCCCGCCGCCAGGAGGGTCCCGCCGGGCTCACCGCCCGAGAGGTCGAGGTCCTCAAGCTCCTCGCGCTGGGTCTGTCGAACAAGCAGATCGCTGCCCGGCTCGTCATCTCACCCAAGACCGCCGGGAACCACATCGAGCACATCTACACCAAGATCGGCGCCAACAGCCGGGCCGCGGCCGGCCTGTTCGCTATGCAACAAGGCCTGCTACCCGAAGAGGGCTTCCCGACTGGTTCGTGACGAAGATGGGGCGAATCCCCCATGCGCTGTCGGACGCGTCGGCGCACCCTTCGGTGGACCTCTGAAGGGAGCCCACAATGATCGACGACGCAACCCTGGCCGAACGTGGAGCCAAGACCGTACGAGCCAACGGCATCGATATCGCCTACGTCGAAGCCGGCGACGGACCTCCGCTCGTCCTGCTGCACGGTGGCCTGGCCTCGACCGGCCCACGGTGGGCCGACAGCCCCGTCGCCTACGTCGCCCACATGGCCACGCTGGCGCAGCACTTCCGTGTCATCGCCCCCGAGACTCGAGGCGGCGGAGCCACTGTCCACGGCGACGGCGGCGCATCGTTTTCCGTACTGGCCGACGACGTCCTGGCGCTCATCGACGCGTTGGGACTCGATCGCCCCATGTTGGCCGGGTTCTCCGAAGGCGCCGCCACCGCCACCATCGTCGCGATCCGCGAACCCGGCGCTGTCCGGGCCCTCGCCGCTCATGCCGGCTACGACATCTTCAACCCTGAAGCCGCTGTGTTCGCCATGGGACGAGCCATCTTCGGCGGCAACCCCGAAGCCACCGAGGCCGACCCCGACGCCGCCGAGGCGGCCTTCCAGGGCATGCCCTCTATGGCCGCCATCTTCGCGACGATGAAAGCCGACTATGACAGCGCCCAGGGTGACGGCCACTGGCGCCAGTACCTGCAGCTGTTCTTCGACCGCGCCACGCGCTCGCCCGGCTACACCCTCGACGACTACAGAGCCATCACCGCGCCGACCCTGATCCTGACCGGCGACCGCGATCATTTCTGCTCCGTCGAAGAAGCCGCCGCCGCCTACCGCAACCTCCCCGCTGGCGAGCTCGCCATCCTCCCCGACACCGAGCACGTCATCACCCCCGCCATCGTCGACACCACGATCCTGTTTCTCCTCCGTCACGTCAACGACTGACCGAGCGCCACGACCAACCCGAATGAACCTGCTGCGCGACGCATCGACCACCTCGAGAATCTGAAACACCAACTCGCCGTCATCGGCGCCGACACAACCACGGACTCGCGGGGCCTGCTCCGGTGACATCCACCTTCGGTTGATACGGTCCGATAATCAAGCCCTGTTATCAATCCGCTCATGTCGTCGTCGTCGACGGTGCTCGGCGACGTGTATGCACGGGTCGATCGATCCTGAGCCGTCAGCCGCGATGGTGCTGGCAGCGCAAAGGGGCGATGCTGCCGCGCTGGAGCAGGTGGTGCTCAGTGTTCGGGATCGCGTCTACCGTTTGTCGTTGCGGATGACCACTCGCCCGCCCGACGCCGAGGACGCCACCCAGGAGATCCTGATCAGGATGATCACTCGCCTGTCTACGTTCCGTGACGATGCCGCATTCTCGACGTGGGTTCATCGGATCGCAGTCAATCACTTGCTCGACCGGTCGAGGAGCTGCGTAGAGCGGATGGAGATGTCCTTTGATGCGTTCGCTGCGGACTTGTGGCCGCGATGAGATGGAGCCCGATCATCGGGTCGTCACGACGGACGCGCCCCATGCGCCACACCAAGCATGGAATCGCAAGGCTCGCCCCAATGACGCTCGGCGGCGCCGAGCAATGGGTGCTCGTGCGCGGCCCCCGCGCCAACGCACCAATCCTGCTCAAGATCCACGGCGGCCCCGGCCAGGCCGAGATACCCACAATCCACATGAACTCCCGCCTCGAAGCACACTGCCTCGTCGTCGAGTGGGACCAACGGGGAGCAGGAAAGTCGGCCGCAGCCATTGAGCCAAGCGCGGCGATGACCCTGGATCACATAGTCGATGACACCGTCGAACTCACGGAGCGGCTCGTCGCCGAGTTCGGACCGCGCCCGGTCATACTGCTCGGCCACTCCTGGGGAAGTTTGGTCGGAGTGCTCGCCGCCCAACGGCGCCCGGACCTGTACGCGGCGTTCGTCAGCACCGGCCAGATCGCAACATTCGCCGAGGGTCAAACCGTTGCCCATGAGTTCGTCGTCGCGGAAGCAAAACGTCGGGGCAACACATCGGCCGCAACGGGGTGGCTCGGCGAATTCGGTGCCGTCTGGCATCAGCCCGAGAAGTTTCGACCGATTCGCTGGATGATCGGCTCCCCCGAATACTCCTGGTCCGAGAAGCTGCGCTTCACCAAGGCAGCCATCCGATCCTTCGAACTGCTCTACGACGATCTCGTGCGCGCTGACCTTTACACGTCATGTCTCGAGCTCGTCGTGCCCGTGTTCATGGCCGTCGGCCGATACGACCGCATGGCTCCGCCCGAAGTCGCGGAGCGGTACTTCAACGCCCTCACGGCACCGCACAAGGAGTGGAGGTGGTTCGAAGAGTCGGGCCACTTCCCTCAATGGGAACAGGCCGACGAGTTTCACCAGTTCATTGTCGAGACCGTCCTTCCGACGATCGCTCCGTGAACCAATACCCTGCAACTCCGCGGCGCAGCACACCCGATGGCAGCGACCGACTTGAGGATGTGGTTGCGCGGTCATCTTGGAGCCTCGTTCCTGGTGTGGTGACCACGGTGCTGGGCGAGTGCAAGGGCAGACTCCATGGTCTCGATGCGTCGGAGCAGTTCGCCGTTGATCGTTCGGACCTCGTCTGCGGTGTAGCGGGGCGTGATGTACTTCGGGCAGTTCCAGTCGAGGGCAACGACCTCGACCGTGACGAGGCCCTCCACCCGCCCAGCGAGGTCATCGAACGCCGCGAGCTGCGACGGTTCGGGGTTGGCGGTGAAGGTGGCATGGCCGAGCAACTTCAGCCGACGACGTGACGGGTAGTCGACGGCGATGATGGCGACGCGGTCATCACCGTCGAGGTTCCCTGCGGTGAGGTATTGCTTGTTGCCGGTTCGCTCGACCCAGGAGATGTGGGTGTTGTCGAGCACAGCAATGAAACCTTTGGGACCGCCGCGGTGTTGCACGTACGGCCATCCCGTCTGCGTGACGCTGGAGACGTAGATGCTGTCGCGTTCGGTGATGAACGCTTGCTCGTCTGGTCCGAGGCCAGCCGGTGTCGGCCAGGTGACCGTGCCGGCGCCGTAGTGCTCGAACGATCCCTTCGCTTTCTGGCGTGCCAGCACGTCCGGGGTGAACGCGAGGTCGAAGAAGTGTTTCATCGCGGCATCACGCTCCTCAGTAGACGACCGGTGTGTAGCCGGCGTCGATCAGCGACTTGAGCCCGGCGAGACCCGTCGTTCCCGGCACCGGGTTCTCGGCGAGCAGCGGTAGCCCGCAGGCCTGCACGGTTTCGGTGGCGCCGAATTGGGCTGCGCACCCGCACGAAGCGCCCTTGATCGTGTGGCGAACGGCCTCGAACAGCCCGTTCAGCGGGTGTGTCGGGTCGTTCAACACGCCGGGCCAGCGCGTTCCCGTGCCTTGGAACTGCACGAGGACGTCGTCGCCGGCGCGGTCCAGTTCGAGGGTGGCGGCGAGCGCATTGAAGGCGCGACCGATGGCCTCCTCGCCCGGAGCGGACGGATCGCTGGTGATGATGAGGGCAGTCTTCGATGACATGGCTTTGTCCTTGTTGTTGGTATGAGAAGTGTGTACGGGACGGTCGGTACAATCCGGATTCGGCGAGCGACCGCTCGGCGCCCGGTGATGCGGTCAGTCTGGCGGTAGGCCGAGCGATGCCGGCAAGCGCTTGATGGCTCGAAGGAAGCAACGGTTGTCGCCGGTGATTCGAGCGATGACGAGCGCTCCCTCGATCGCGGCGATGGCGTCCTGCGCCAGCGCCAGCGCCTCGGCCGGTCGATGGCCGGCTTCTCGGGAGACGGAAGCGAATGCGTCGGCCCACGCATTCGCGGCCGCCTTCAGCGCGTCGCTGGCCGCCGATCCAGGCTCGCCAAAGGACAGCGCGTCGAGCAGGCAGGCCCGGTGGCCACTGGCGTAGAACTCGGTGAGCTTTCGCCCGACCGCTCGAACGCGTTCGTCCAGCGCGCCGTCTTTGCCGAGCGGGGCCAAGATGTCCTTCGCGAATCGCTCACCGACTCCGGCGGCGACTTCGGCCGCCATCTGCTGCTTCCCACCGGGGAACCGGTGGTACAGGCTGGACTTCTGCAACCCCGTCGCGTTGGCAATCTCCGTGAGGGTCGCCGCCTCGTAGCCGCAACCGCGAAAGAGCTCGGTGAGCCCGGTGAGCACATCTTCTTCGCTGACGATCCTCGGCGCCATCCCGAGGACTGTACCGAGCGTTCGGAACAACGTCAACCGTTCTCTTCGAAATCATGCCTGCCTCCGAGTTGCCGGCCTTTCGGGAGTGCGTCGCTCAGTGCTCGGTTCGGATGGTGGCGGTGATGATGCGACGCAGTCCCCAGACGAATTGCTCGTCGGAGATCCAGTTCGCGATGAGTTTGCCCTGGCGGCGGGTGATGGGGAATTCCTCCGGTGAGAGCGCATCGACGATCTGTCGCCGGGAGGTGATGCGAGTCTCGATCGCCGGTACGGGATCTGACGTGGGCCATTCGGCTGACTCGAGCATCACGGATCCGACCACGTAGACGATGAACAGGTATAGGGCGCGAACGGCGTCGTCGTCGGTGATCCCTCGGTGTGCCATGTGGCGCAGGATCCGCTCGCCGAGTTCCCATGATGAGTTCGCTTGTTGTGCCCTGGTCGAGAGCAACGTGGTAGCGGCAGGTTGTGCGAGCAGCCCGATGCGGAGGGCTGTGCCGAGGTCGATCAACCAGTCCGTGAGTGCGTCGTCGCCGGTGGGTTCAGCAGGGAGCTCGATGGCGGACAGCAAACGGTCGGCGACCGCGTCGAGTAGCGCGTCTTTGCTTCGGAAGTAGGTGTAGATCGCGTTCGGAGCGACGCCGAGGGTTTGGGCGCAGCGACGAATGGTGAGTGCGGCGCTCCCCTGGTTCTCGACGATCGTGGTGGCGGCATCGACGACCGCGTCGACGGTGAGGGATCTTGGTCGGCCTCGATGGTGCCCGGTGTCCAATGTCACACACGAAGAGTAGGGAACGGGTGCACGATTTCACCAATATTTGTACAGTGATCAGAAAAGGATGGTGCCATGACTCTGCCCCGTACGTTCCCGCTCGTTCTGCTCCTGGCCGGCAACCTTCTCGCCTCGTGCGGCAGCACTCCGTCGCAGTCATCTCCTGTTGTCGGGAGCGAGCAGGAGACAGTCGCCAATCCGCCTGCCACGGCCGCGGCCGCGACCGCCGTCACCACCGAGGCATTGGCGCTGCCGAAGGTGGAGTCGTCGACTGGACCATCCACGACCGAGGTCGGTTGCGCCACCGCCGAGTTCGTTGTGGAGGCGAAGGTCGCCGCCGCGAATCAACGAGACTGGGACCGGTGGGAAGCACTGCACGCCGCAGACGTGGAACGCAGTGCCCCTGACCTCGATGAGCCGTTGCACGGCGCCGCCGCATTGCGGGGAGCGATCGAACGCCTCGTCGCGTCGATGCCCGACTACCGCCTGAGCTTGGTGGACCTGGTCGACGGCGGTGACACGTTCGCCGTCACGGTCCACGCGTCCGGCACGATGACGGAACCTTTCGTCACTTCGGATGGTGCCGAGATTCCTGGCACCGGTGCGCACTTCGAACAGGACTGGGTCGCCGTCGGACGGCTCGAGTGTGGCCTCATCGCCGAATGGCACGAGTTCTACGACCAGTACGACCTGTTCGTGCAACTCGGATTCCTGCAGCCGCTGTTCTAGCCCGTGCCGGCATCGGTACTTCACTTGGGCCTGTCGCGCGTTGTCGTCCCTCGAGGTGGCGCGATCAGCCCTGCGGCTGACCGGAATTCCCACCGAGGCTGATTCGGAAAACCTGGGTGGCCCCCACGATGGGCACTGCCCCCCGAAAGGAAGCCCCTCATGCGCCACCGCGGCACTGCAACATGCCTTCTCACTCTGTTCTCCTTCGCTGTCGTCTCGTGCTCCGACGACGAAGCAAGTTCGACCACGTCGTCTGTAAAGCCGAACGGCGTCCCGACCAACGTTGTCGACCAGACACCCGCGACATCGACCGAACCCGCCGCGACCGAACCCTCGACGACCGACCTCGCAGGCACCGAGCCCGCGCAGGCCATCCTGCTTCCAGTTCCGGATGGGCCGTTCGCCGTCGGTGTCGTCGATCTCCAGCGCTTCTCGATGAGCGCCTACTATCCCGCCCGCGAAGGCACCGGGCACGGTCACCGGGACTACGCGTCGCCGGCGATGGTGGGCTTCTTCGACGCGACCGCTGTCGACCTGGCCGCGATCGTCCCGACAGCGCAGATATCCGCCGAACCGCTGCAGGATTCCGGGCCGTGGCCGGTGGTCATCCTGGCCCCTGGCGGTGGTTCGTTCATCGAGCTCTCCACCTCGCTCGCCGAGCACCTGGCCAGCCACGGCTACATCGTCATCGCCGTGCAACCCGACATCGCCACCGACGCAGGGCTGCACCTAGGCGACGGTCAGTTCAACGACCGCGAGATACAACTGCTCGAACAGGTCTCGATGGCCGCTCGACGCACACAGATCGTGGACGCACTCGACCTCCTCGACGATCCATTGACGACTGAGCTCGTCGGGCCCATCGACCCGACCCGAGTCGCCGCCGGTGGTCATTCCTACGGAGGCTCGACAGCGTTCAACGTCAGTCTCGCCGACGCGCGCATCGCCGCCGCGTTCGATCTCGACGGCACCCTGTTCGAGGAGGCAGGATCGACGCCGGTCTCGGTGCCGTCACTGGTCCTGATGGCAGAGATGTACGCCATGTCGCACACACCGCCCGAGACATCCGGCGACCCCGCCGGAGCTGCCGCCGCCCAGGCGGCCCTCGACGCGTTCGAATTGCTCCGCACCGCCGAGAACACGGTATCGGTCGCGTTGCTCGACGCTGGGCACTATGCGGTAACCGACGTGCCCGCGATCGAGGCGGGGCTCACCGGCCAACTGCGCACCCTCGCGACGGACGGCCTTGGTCGCATCGGGCGGGCCGGCACAACCAATACCAACACCATCGTCCTCCGCTTTCTCGATGCTGCACTCGCGAGCCAGCCTCGCCTGCCGACAGCTGCCGAGCTCGTCGCCGGACTGCCATCGGCGACAGCCGATCCGTTCGCGGAGGCCGATTAGCCCTACCGGTGCGTTCGAGGCGCTGGTCGAACACGTCGCATCGGAGGCGTGGCCGTGGAGTAGTCGTGTTCACCGTTCGGGGTACGAAGAAATTCTTGGATCGCATCGGCCGGCCGGTAGCCGATCCGCCGTTGTCGTCGGCTGACTGGGGTGGCCTCCTCGGCCAGCCTAAGGCGGCTGTCCCTTCGCCGGCCCACCGATCCCCTCGTCGCCGACCACTCTGTGGGCGGCATGCCTGATGTGCGTCCGCGTATCGTTCGCTACGTGCAGGACCAGATCTTCGCCGACCCGCGACTCGCCGCGATATACGACGACTTCAACCGTGCTCGGTTCGACCTGGACCACTACGAGGCCATCGTCGATGAGCTCGGCGCACACGACCGGTGCGGCTGCCGTTGGTGGCGAGGGCGTCGGAGACGTGTGTCGACGTGATCGGCCCGTCGACGTCGGAGAGGGATGTAGCCGATGGCCGGGCCGACAACCATGCGGAACCGGTAGGCGTTGGCGCGCCGGCTACTTCCTCAACGCCGGCAGCGAGGCCTACCAGATCGCCATCCAACGGTGGCGCCGGTGGCGTCACAGCGTGAGTTCGGCGGATGTGGCCGCCGGATCGCCGGCGAACCTGCCGACGATGATCGTATGTCGCCCGGATGGCGCACGCCAGCTTCGGCCAGCATTGTCGCGGGTGGCGAGTCGGTCGATGGGGACGACGATCTCGAATGGCGTCCGGCCCTGGGCTTCGACGTCTACCCGAGCGAACCCGATCAGTCGGGCCGGGGCCTCGGGGTCCGGGAGCTGGGCGTAGACCTGGACGACGTTCTGCCGATGTGGTGACCTCGTCGATCGCGAACGTCGTGTACGAGAGGCCGAAGCCGAAGGGGTACGCCGGCGTGATGCCCTTGTGGGCGGCGCGCCACCAGCCGTGCCAGCGGTCGTACGTGAACTTCGTCGCGTCGCGGTCGAACGCCGGCAGGTCGGCCTCGTCGACCGGCACCGTGAACGGCAGGCGAGCCGACGGGTTGACGTTCCCCACGAGCACGTCGGCGAGCCCCGGTCCGGCTTCGGCGCCGCCGTACCAGGCCTGCGCTATCGCGGGGACAGCGTCGGCCCACTCCGTGATGATCACCGCACTGCCGCCATGGATGACCACCACGGTGTTCGGGTTCGCCGTCGCGACAGCGCGGATCAGCGACACGTCGTCGGGCAGCAGTCGCAGCGAGCTGCGGTCGCCGCCGCGGCTGAACATGCGCGGTCGGTCGCTCAGGCGTGGTGGCTTGACGGTGTGAGGCAGTTCGGCGAGCTGCGCCTGGAACCGGTCGGCCACGTCGGCTTCGTCGCCGGGCGGGAACATCGCCATCAGCGAGGAGTCCGTCTCGCCGATGTACTCGCCCTCGTCGACGTAGGTGTAGCCGACCACGACCACGGCGATGTCGGCCGATGCGGCGACCTCGCCGGCTCGGTTGGTGTCGGCGCCGTCGTCGTGGACGAGGTCGGCGATCGCGCCGCGAAGGCCGTCGATCACGGTGCGGCACGAGAGGTCCCACACGTCGCTCGAGCCGCCGTCGCCGATGTTGACGGTGTCGGCGAGGCGCCCGATGACGGCCACGCGCCGGTTCGGGTCGATCGGCAGTACCGGGGTGCCATCGACGGGTTCGTTGCGCAGCAGCAGAACCGACCGCGCTGCGGTCTCGCGGGCGAGCGCCCGGTGTGCCGGGGAGCCGAGCACCTCGGCCGCTGCGGATGCTGAGAGCACTCGGTCGAAGCGGAGCAGGGTGCTGATCACTCGCGCGACGCTGCGGTCGACGTCGGCCCACGAGACCTCGCCGCGTTCGATCGCCGCTGGCAAGTGCTGCTGGCGGACCATGCGATAGGGCATCTCGATGTCGAGGCCGGCATTGACAGACGTGGCGGCGTCGCGCAGGCCGAGGATCCAGTCGCTGATCACGAAGCCGTCGAAGCCCCACTCGTCGCGCAGCACGTCGGTGAGGAGCTGGTGGCTCTGGCCGCACCACTCGCCGTTGACGCTGTTGTATGCCGACATCACCGACGCAACGCCTTCCTCGACGACTCGCTTGAAGTGGGGCAGGAAGATCTCGTGGAGTGCGATGTCGTCGACCTGTACGTCGACGCTGAAGCGGGCGTTCTCCATCGAGTTGCAGGCGAAGTGCTTGACGCACGCCATGACGTGATGCTGTAGCCCGCGGGTGAGTGCGGCGCCGAATTCGCCGACGTGGAACGGATCCTCGCCATAGGTCTCCTGTGCCCGGCCCCACGCTGGATGGCGCAGCAGGTTGATGCACACGGCTCCGGTGAGGTTGGCGCCGACGGCGCGCAGCTCGGCGCCGATGGCCTCGCCGATCCGTTCCTCGAGGTCGAGGTCCCAGGTGGCCCCACGCGCCATCGGTACCGGGAATGCGGTCGCGTTGCCGACCACGGCGCCACGGGGTCCGTCGGAGAAGCGAATCCCCGGGAAGCCGACGCGGTCGACCTCGGCGCCGACGAACACCGACCTGTGGTATCCGTCCTCGTTCAGGAACTTCAGCCCTGCCCAGGTGGGGGCGTCGCCGTCGAGGCACCACAACTTCTCGTACTCGGTGAGGTTCGCGACGAGCGCCTCGGCGGCCTTGGCGGCGGGAGTTCCTTGCTCGACCGCCCGGCGGGCGTCGTCGAAGCTGTTGACGGGACTCATGTCGTTCCTCCTGAGAACGCCCCGCTACTCGTGAAGGCGGTCTGATGGCAGCGCTCACCCATCCGGACCTACCCGGCGGCGTTGGGGCGCACGCGGTCGGGGAGGTCGGCCACGTCGTCTGGTCCGCACAACTGTAGCCCGTCGAGCAGGTGCAGATTCGTGTCGCCCTGGGTGCGGCGAGGCGAGGCCAGGCTGCGTGGCGTACCGTGAGCCGCAAGTCGCTTTGCTGATTGGAGAACTCGATGGAGTCTGTCGAAGGGGCCCGGTCGTTCATCACGTCTGGTGGCGCGTACGACTTGTTCATGGGTCGGTATTCACGACCGTTGGCGGTCACGTTCGTCGAAGCTGCGGGTGTCTCGCCCGGTGCTCGAGCTCTGGATGTCGGGTGTGGCCCTGGCGCTTTGACGGGTGTGCTCGTTGGCCTGCTTGGCGCTGATGCGGTGTGCGCGTTTGATCCGTCGGCTCCATTCGTCGCCGAATGCGAGGCTCGCCATCCGGGAGTCGATGTGCGCTTGGGGCGTGCCGAGGCAATCCCGTTCGACGATGCCAGTTTCGATTGTGCGCTCGCGCAACTGGTGTTGCACTTCGTCACGGATCCCCAGCAGGCGGCCATCGAACTCAAGCGGGTGGTGCGCCCTGGCGGGCTCGTTGCTGCGTGCGTGTGGGACTTCGGCGAGGGAATGGAGATGCTTCGCCACTTCTGGGATGCAGCGCTCACCGTTGACCCGGGAGCACCTGACGAGGCGACAACGCTGAGGTTCGGCCGAGAAGGTGAGATCGCCGAGTTGTTTTCCACGGCCGGGTTCGTCGACATCAGCGAGGCAACCCTCACCGTCGAGTCGCACTACCAAGGTTTCGAGGAGTTGTGGTCGGGGTTTCTTGCCGGAATCGGACCCGCCGGAACCTTCTGCCTGTCCCTGCCCGCCGATCGATGCGCCCGCGTTCGGGAGGAACTGTTTCGTAGCATCGGTTCACCCAGTGGACCATTCGCGCTGGCAGCGACCGCCAGATACGCCCACGGTCGACGCTCGACTTGAGCTATGAACGCGGACGACGTGAGCCCGGCCCGGCAATCTGCACTTAGGTGTTGACCTAAGCATCGACCTCGCCTATGCTTAGGCGAATGCCTCAACGAACATCGGCACAACTGGACTCGGTCTTCCGTGCGCTCGGCGACCCGACCCGTCGAGCGGTGATCGAGCAGCTCGCCACGGGTTCCAAGTCGACGAGCGCACTGGCACAACCCTTCTCGATGGCGTTTCCCTCGTTCACCCAGCACCTGGACGTGCTCGAACGTTGCGGGTTGGTGCTGTCTCACAAGCAGGGACGAATTCGGACGTTTCGCCTGGCGCCAGAGTCGATGACGCACGCCGAGAGCTGGATCTCGACCCAGCGCGACCTGTGGGACCGCCGCCTCGACCAACTCGACAACCACCTCCGCACCATGAAGGACATGCAGCCATGACCCAACCGACAACACACCAGTTCGATGCCAACCTCGATCTGCTCCTCGAACGGGTCGTCGACGTTCCACCGGACTTCGTCTGGGCGGCTTGGACCCGACCCGACCAGCTCAAGCAGTGGTTCACCCCGGCGCCTTACACAACCGTCGAGTGCCAGATCGATCTTCGTCCCGGCGGCATGTTCCGAACGGTGATGCGTTCCCCAGAAGGCCAAGAGTTCGACAACGTCGGCTGCTACCTCGAGATCGTCCCCAACGAGCGGCTGGTCTTCACGAGCGTTCTCGGGCCCGGCTACCGACCGTCCGCTCAGCCATGGGAGCTCCCATTCACGGCCGTCATCTCCATCGAACCGTCGGGCAGCGGAACGAAGTACACCGCGGTCGCCATCCACCCCGACGAAACCACCCGCGCCAAGCATGCCGAGATGGGATTTCACGATGGATGGAGCGCGGCCTTGGACCAGCTCGTCGAGCTCGCCGGTCGCTGACCCGGTGAGCTCCCGAAGGGTCGCTTGACCTTCAAGTCGACCTGAAGGTTTACGGTTGCAGGCGTGACCACCGCATACACGATCAAGGACACCGCCAGTCGAAGCGGGTTCAGCACGTCGACACTTCGCTACTACGAAGAGATCGGCCTGCTCCCCGAGGCCAACCGCACCCCGGCCGGGTACCGGCTGTACGACGAGGGCTCGCTCGAGCGGCTGGCGTTCATCGCCCGCGCCAAGCAGCTCGGATGCAGCCTCGACGAGATCGCCGACCTGTCGAAGGCGTGGGAGACCGGTCGCTGCGGACCGGTCCAGGACCGCCTCCGAACAGTCGTTGCCGAAAAGGTCGCCAGTGCGCAGTGCCAGATCGAAGCGCTGACGACACTGGTCGCCGAGCTGTCGAACGCGGCGACGGCGCTCGCCGCCCATCGACCGGACGGGCCTTGCGACGACGCATGCGGTTGCGTCACCGATGGCGCCGCCGCCGATGCGCCTCACGCTGAGGCCGTGCCGTTGGTGAGCGGGCGCGGCGTCAGGGGAGGGGTTGCGCCGATCGCGTGCACGCTCGGATCCGACGCGATGCAGAGGCGCGTCGAGGAGTGGGAGCAGTTGCTCGACCACGTCGTCGAGCGCGAACCGGTCGACGGCGGGCTGCGAGCCACGTTCGGCACCGACGCACCGATCGGCGAGCTGATCCGGCTCGTCGCCGCGGAACAGACCTGCTGCCAGTTCTTCACGTTCGCGATCACCGTCGACTCCCGTGGCATCGCTCTCGAGGTGCGCGGACCCGGCGATGCGCTACCACTGGTGGATTCGTTGTTCGGCGACCGGTCGGTCGGGAGCCGGGCATGAAGCTGCGACGAAGCGAGGCAACCGCGATCGGAGTCGGCGCCGCGGCATGTGTTGCGTGCTGCGCCGGTCCGATCATCGGCGTGCTCGCCGCCCTCGGGCTCGGCACCGCCGCGGCAGTCGCGCTGTTCGGCACGATCGGCCTCGCCATTGGAGTGATCGCGTTCTCGGTCGTGGTCGTCGGCCGGAGCCGACCGGCCTCGTCCTCGGCGATGCCCGAACCGGTCGCCGCCGAACGCAGCGAATCCTCCGCACAACGGTCCTGACCGCGCTCGAAACCACGGTGCGGCTCGCCGGGCCACCTCGCTTGTCACCCGAGCTGGTGCTTGCTTCGTCTGTCATGACATGAGGACAGAGCGGCACCGCACGGTCAACCATCGTCGAGCCGAGAGCCACCGCGGGCAACGGCGTGATCACTGACTCGATCGAGCGGTACCCGGACGGACGCTGGTGGCCGAACGAACACCAGGTCAGTGCACGATTTCCGCTGATGTGCCGGGGCAACACCGGCGAGGTGTTCCCGAACGTGGTGACGCCGCTCACTGGCTCGATCGTCAACGTTCCCTTTGCACGCGGTTCACGGCGGTGCGCCCTGGAGACCGGGCTGGCGACTCGCGAACAGCTGGCGGACTTCGACGGCCGCGCCTACGCGTTGGTCTCCAACGTCGCCGGCTACCTGTACAACAACGTGTCACTGGCGAGGTCAGCCACTGCACGCATTCCCGGCCTCACCGTCGACATGGTCGATCAACAGATGTTCGGATTGAGCGACGCCCCTGCGCACCGGCGGGGGCCAGGTGATCGGAGCGTGGCTGCCACCGTCCGGGCGATGAAGGGCATGGCCGTCGGCATCCTGCGCCCCGACACACGACGCGTTCCCGACGCTCAGGCGCAAGTCGGCGCGTTCGTCGCCACCGCACCGCAAGTCGCCTCGGCAACGAACGCCGAACTGCTCGCCGTGCCCGCAGCGGTGGCGGTTCACCTCGAGAACATGATGCACGATCTCGTCACCGCCAGTGCCTTCGCCGGCGTCAGCCGTTCGATGGTCGAGCGCCTGGTCGCGGAGCTCGGCGGCGATGGTCTGGTCAACAGGCTGACCGCCGGCCTCGGCACGATCGAGTCAGCGGAACCGGCCTTCGATCTCTGGCGGCTCGGGCGAGTTGTCGCCGCCAGCCGCGAGCTGTCGTCGATGTTCGATGCCGGCCTCGCCGGCCTCGACACCCGAATCGCCGGCAGCACCACCGACGACGGTGTCGCTCGCTTCGTCGCCGGCTTCGAGCTGTTCCGCCAGCGTCATGGTGCCCGTGGACCCGACGAATGGGAACTGGCCTCGCCGACGTGGGGCAGCGACGCATCGATCGCCCTCGCCGCGATCGACCGGCTACGGCACGCCCCAGCCGACCGTGACCCGAACGTGGTCGGCAAGCAGCTGGCGGCCGAACGTGGGCGCCTGGTCGCCGAGGCTCGCTCGCGGCTCGCCTGGTCGAAGCGCCGGCCGTTCGACATCGGGCTGCGGGCGGCGATCGTCTACCAGGCGCAGCGCGAGGCTACGAAGGCCGCCTGCGTTCGGCTCCTCGATCCGGTTCGGCGCTCCCTCGCCGAGCTGGCGCGTCGCTCGCAGTTCGCGCACGACGACTTCTTCCTGCTGACCATCGATCAGGTTCCGGACGCGCTTTCGCATCCCGACTCACATGCCGAGGTGGTTGCCGAGCGGCGGGCGCGCGGCGACTTCCTGCAAGCCCGGGTGCCTCCATTCTGGTTCGAGGGGGAGATCCCGCATCCGGGAACCTGGCAGCTGCGAACCGACCTCCGCCGACCCGACGCCAATCGGCGACAGATCCAGGGCCTCGGGGTGTGCTCGGGGGTGGCCACGGGCACAGCCCACGTCGTCACCGATCCCGCCGATCCGGGCGGCCTCGAGCCCGGCGACATCCTGATCGCACCGATCACCGATCCGGCGTGGACGCCCCTGTTCCTGGCCGCCGCCGGTGTGGTCGTCGATGTCGGTGCCCACATGAGCCACGCCGCGATCGTGGCCCGCGAGCTCGGAATCCCGGCGGTGGTCAGTGCGACCGGTGCATCGCAGACGATCCCCGATGGAGCCCTCGTGACCGTCGATGGATCGTCTGGAACGGTGACGGTGCACGGCATCGAAGGTGAGATGAGCTAGCGGTGAGCTAGCGGGGGTCAACGCCAGGACGATTCGTCCGATGTGCCTCGTGTCACCACGCTGGGTTGCGATCCGTCGAAGTTGCTGTGCGATGCTCCGACGCCGCAGGGAGGTGGCACCGATGAGTCGAACCGCGACGATCGCCGAACCGAATCCGCCGACGGCCGAGCACTTCGACGTGTTGATCGTCGGCGCCGGGATCTCCGGGGTCGGAGGGGCCTACCACCTCACGCAGCAGTGCCCCGAGACGAGCTTCGTCATCCTCGAGACGTTCGAGAGCTTCGGCGGAACCTGGCTCACCCACACCTATCCGGGGATTCGTTCCGACAGCGACCTGTACACGTTCGGATACCGGTTCAAGCCGTGGACCGGTGCGCCGATCGCAACGGCCGCCGAGATCCTGAAGTACATGGGCGAGGTCATCGACGACAACGACCTCGGTCGGCACATTCGCTACGGCCATCACATCGCTGCCGCCAGCTGGTCGAGCGCCGCCAACCGGTGGACGATCGAGGGCACACGGACCGGCACCGGTGAGGCGTTTGCGATCACCGCCGACTTCTTGTGGATGTGCCAGGGGTACTACCGACATTCGGAGGGCTACACCCCGCAGTGGGCGGGCATGGAGCGCTACGCCGGCACCATCGTGCATCCGCAGACCTGGCCGGCGGATCTCGACTACGCCGGCAAGGACGTGATCGTGATCGGCTCGGGTGCAACCGCGGCCACGCTCGTGCCGGCGATCGCCGGCGACTGCAACCACGTCACCGTGCTGCAACGCTCACCCACGTACTTCTTCACGGGTCGCAACCAGAACGAACTGGCCGACACGCTGCGCGAGCTCGAGATCGATGAGACATGGATCCACGAGATCGTCCGCCGCAAGATATTGCACGATCAGCAGATGATCACCCGCCTGTCGTTCGAGCAGCCCGAATTCGTCGCCGCCGAACTGATCAACGGCGTGAAGGCGCTGTTGCCCGACGACTACGACGTCGCCACCCACTTCACGCCCCGGTACCGGCCTTGGCGTCAGCGGCTCGCGTTCGTCCCCGATGGCGATCTGTTCCAGGGGATCAGCTCGGGCAAGGCCTCGATGGTGACCGATGAGATCGAGACCTTCACCGAACGCGGCATCCGGTTGAGCTCCGGTGAGGAGCTCGCTGCCGACATCATCATCACCGCCACCGGCTTCAACCTCAGCGTGCTCGGCGACATCGAGTTCACCATCGACGACCAGCCGCTCGTGTTCTCCGACACCGTCAACTACCGCGGGATGATGTTCACCGGCGTGCCCAACATGCTGTGGGTGTTCGGCTACTTCCGGGCCAGTTGGACGCTGCGCGCCGATCTGATCGCCGACTTCGTCTGTCGCCTGCTGAACCACATGCGCGCCGAAGGCGCGACCAAGGTGACCGTGGCGTTGCGGCCAGAGGACGACGACATGCCCTTGTTGCCCTGGATCGACGAGGAGAACTTCAATCCCGGTTATCTCATGCGCGGCATGCACCTGTTGCCGAAGCGCGGCGACAAGCCGGAGTGGCAGCACACGCAGGACTACTGGACCGAGAAGGTTTCGTTGCCGGCGGCCAGGCTGGACGACGGCTGTCTCGTCTTCGAGGCAGCCGATGGAGGCGCGAAGCGCCGATGATCTGGCGCGGCCGATGTTGCGTCGCGAGCACCGAAGCCGACTGATGCGGGTAGCGTCAAGCCCATGGCTCGCCGACGGCGACTCATCTGTTGACAGGAAAGATTGCAATGACCACAGGTACCGTCAAGTTCTTCAACGCCGAAAAGGGTTTCGGCTTCATCTCTCGAGAGGGTGGCGCCGACGTGTTCGTCCACTTCTCCAACATCGAAGGCAGCGGGTACAAGTCGCTGAACGAAGGCGATGCCGTCGAGTTCGAGGTGGCGCCGGGCAAGAAGGGCGAAGAGGCCCAGAAGGTCCGCCGCATCTAGTTCCGCTCTGCTGATGGTCTGGGCGGCGGCCGGTTCGGCTCAGCGCGCCCAGACGATCGGCGTCCATCGCAGCAGGTCCGTGGTACAGCCGTCGCCGTTCACGCGCGCGCCCATCACCTCGAACCGGATCAGCTGACCGGTCGCCACCGCGAGGCACTCGATGAGCGCGTGACGGAACTCGAGCATGTCGCCCTCGAATGCCGGGCCGAGGTGATCACAGCCGTCCCAAGCAACGACCGTCGCCAGGCCCGGCAGCAGTCGGGTCAGCGATGCTTGAGCAAGACCTTGCACGTGGCCGCCGTACACGAGTCGTCGCCCACCCGGCCCGAGGGTGTGATCGCGATGGACCGCAGCCTGGTTGAACGTGAGTCGCGCCAGGGGAGCGGCCAGGTCGATGTGATCGCGCAGCGGATCGGTGCGGTTCACCCCGATCGGCCACTCGACGGTCGCCAACGCGGACAGGTCCCACGGCGGCCGCAACGCTCGTACTCGGCGACGGTTCCATGCCCCGAACGCGTCTGGATGCCCAGCCACACCTTGCCGCGATGCTGCCCGTCCTTCGGTGAGGCGTCGCGCAGGCCGAGCACAGTTGCCGTGGTCGTCAACGTTTCGCCGACCTCCACTGCACGAAGCACTCGTACCGAGCGGTAGTAGAGGTTGGCGATCGCCCGCCGCGTCGCGTTGGTGGTCTGGCCGATCGAGTACTGCATCACCAGCCCAGGATTGGCGAGGGCGTTAGTACCGCCGGCGGCGCGGTAGGCGCTTGCGTCGGCAGCGAACCGGTGCTGGTCGCCGGTGACGGCCCGGTACAGCGCGTTGTCGGCCTCTGTGATCGTGACAGCTGGGAGCGGGGGGATCACGCCGCCAACCTCGAAGTCCTCGAACATCGGGCCGAGCTCATGGAGTTGGTTCATCGGTAGACCATCCTCGCGGGTTGACCGCCGCGCTGCCAACGTCGCCGGTTCACCCGAGTCTGCGGCCGTCACCCGAGTCGCCGGCCGTCACCCGAGTCGCTCGGGGATGCCCGAGTGAATCGGCGCACCCAGTTGGCCCCGAAACCCTCGGGTCGGCGGGTCACGTGGCGGAATGGTCCGGGCGTCGCTTGGCCCTGATCACGACGAGCATCACGATCAGCAGGAGAGCTCCCGACACGAGCAGGATCAACGGCGCACCGACCGTGTCGCCGAACAGTTCACCGAGCGTCATCGGAAGAAAGACGAAGAGCCCGAGGACGCCCGCGCCGGTCATCACGAACTCGTGCCGGGCGGCGCCGGCAGCGATGAGCGAGATCGCCACCGCCAGCCCGATCACCGGGGCGACGTTGGGCCAGCTTTCGGCGGCAATCATCGGTCCAACGAGCATCGCCAACGAACCGAGCGGCAGCGCGGCGTACTTCGGTCGGATCACGTGGCCGACGCCCAAGACGAGCCACGCTGCGCCGATGGAGACCACGCTCACGCCGATGGCGCCGTCGCCGTCGATCAGCGCCATGACGCCCCCCGTGGCGATCAAGGCGCCGACGAACGTGGAGAGCTGCTGTGCCGGCCGGTCCTTGCCTTGCCACAACGCCAAGCTGCACGCCGTTACCGCGCAACCGATCGAGATGGCGACGCCCGGCCCGGTCCACTCGAGCGCATCGACGACCAGCACCCCCGTGAACCCGGCAAGCGCCCCGACAGCCAGCAGCCACACGAAGTTGCGCAGTCGCCATGTCACGGGCTCGTCGTCGGGCAAGAAGGCGCCTACCCCGAGCAACAGGGCGGTGACAGCCAACATGATCGTCAGGCGCGACCATGTGGCCAGGTCGTCCCAGTACTGCCCAACGAACACGACCATTCCGATCATCACCAGGCAGGCACCCACATAACCGATCGCCTCGGTGACTGCCGGCAGGCCACGTCGTTCGGGTGGCGCGGCACGTTCGGTCGAGGCCAGGTAGATCTTCTCGTTCGCCACGATTGCCTCGGCCGCCTCGGCCGTGAGCAGTCCGCTGGCGACGGCACGGGCGAGTGCCTCGGTGACCTGGAGCGAGGACATGTGCCACCTCCTGACGTAGATCTCGAACCTCATCGTCCGTCAAGATCGTCCGTCGAGGGCTTCTCGATGAACAGAGGCGAACGGCCCGACAACCTTGTACTGCCAGCAGAATGGGTGCTGTGACCGACGCTCCGACAGATCCGCCATCGAGCCCGAACGACGCGCTCGATGCCGACATCCGCCTACTCGGTCGCCTCCTCGGTGAGGTGATCGCCGAGCAGGCGGGTCCAGGTGTGTTCGAGCTGATCGAGGAACTACGTCGACGGTCCGTGTCGCAGCGCAGGACCGACGAAGGCCGAGGCGAACTCGCTGCGCTCGACGAGCTCCTCGTCGACATCGACCCGGCCACCGCCAACCACGTCATCCGCGGGTTCAGCTGGTTCGCGCTGCTCGCCAACATCGCCGAGGACGTGCACCACGCCCGCCGCCGCCGTCATCACCGCACCACCGGTTCGCCTGCCCAACCGGGAACCCTCGATCATGCCGTCGATGCGCTCACCGCAGCAGGGTTGAGCGGCGAGCAGGTCGCCGCCACGCTGGCCGGCGTCGAGGTGAGCCCCGTGCTCACTGCTCACCCCACGGAGGTGCGGCGCAAGACCATTCTCGACGCGCAACGTCGTATCGCCGACCTCTTGCAGCTCCGCGACCGGATGACGATGGACACCGTCGAGGCGGCCGCATGGGAACACGATGTCCGGCTCCAGGTGCTGATCTTGTGGCAGACCGCGCTGCTGCGGCTCTCGAAGTTGCGGGTGCGTGATGAGGTAGCCGAGACGCTTCGCTACTACGACCTCACCTTGTTCGACGAGCTCCCAGCCGTGCAGCGACGAGTACAGGATCGCGTCGATCGGCTGACGCCGCGGTCGGCTCGCCGGCTAGCGCCGGTCGTGCGGATGGGATCGTGGATCGGCGGTGATCGCGACGGCAATCCGTTCGTCACCGCCGAGGTGCTGCGGATGGCGGTCGATCAGCAGGCCACGACCGCCATCGGCCATCATCTCGAGGGATTGTTCCGATTGTCGCTCGATCTGTCGATGTCGTCCCGGCTCGTGTCGCCGACGGCTGAGCTGCTCGCCCTCGCCGAGGCCTCCGGCGACGACTCCCCGTTCCGGGCCG
>VFMC01000025.1:21307-29943 GCA_006515795.1 Acidimicrobiaceae bacterium
GAGCCATATCGGCGCGCCCTACGCGGCATGCACAGCCGGCTGGCTGCGACGGCCGAGGAAGCCCTCGGAACAGCTCCGGCCCGCGCGTTGCTCACAAACGTGGGCCGCCGGCCCGCCCCTTATGGAGATGCGGATGAGCTGCTCCGCGATCTGAAAGTGGTGGACACCTCGTTACGCATGCACGGAGCAGGTGCGCTGGCCGACGCCCTCGTGACGCCGCTGTCTACTTCGGTGCAGATCTTCGGCTTTCACCTCTGCACCCTCGACCTGCGCCAGAACAGCGAGGTGAACGAATCCGTCGTCGACGAGCTCCTTCGCCACGCAGGCGTGGTCGACGCCTACACCTCGCTCGGCGAGGACGACAAGGTGCGGGTGCTGCGCGGCGAGTTGTCGACTCCTCGATCGTTGCTGAACCGCACCGTGGCATACAGCGACCTGGTTCGCACCGAGTTGGCCATCGTGGAAACGGCGGCCGACGCGATCGCCAGGATCGGCCCGCGGATCATCGGCCACTTCGTGATCTCGAAGTGTGAGTCGGTGAGCGATCTCCTGGAGGCCGCCGTGCTGTTGCGCGAAGGCGCTCTGTTCCGGCCGGGCCCCAACCCCCACCTCGCCGTCGACATCGTGCCTCTCTTCGAGACCATCGACGATCTCACCGGAGCGGCAGCCACGCTTGCCGCGCTGCTGGCGATTCCCGAGTACCGGACCTGGATCGGCACATCGCGGGGTGACAGGCAGGAGGTGATGTTGGGTTACTCCGACAGCAACAAGGACGGCGGCTACCTTGCCGCCAATTGGGCGCTCTATCGCGCCCAGGCCGAAATGGTGGACGTGAGCCAGGAGTCGGGCGTTCGGCTCCGCTTCTTCCATGGTCGTGGAGGGACGGTGGGTCGCGGTGGTGGCCCGAGCTACGACGCGATCCTCGCCCAGCCACCGGGCGCCGTGGACGGCACCTTCCGACTGACCGAGCAGGGCGAGGTGATCGCCGCTCGCTATGCAGATCGCGACCTAGCCCGGCGAAGCCTCGAAGCGCTCGTCTCGGCGGCGGCCGAGGCGACGATCTCAGGTCGCGCGAACGTCGCCACCGACACGGCCTTCGTCGATGCGATGGATGTTCTGGCCGCCCGGTCGCTCGACGCGTACCGCAACCTCGTGTACGGCACCCCCGACTTCGTCTCGTTCTTCCGCGCGCTCACACCGATCCGCGAGATCAGCGCGCTCAACATCGGCAGCCGTCCAGCGTCGCGTTCCGCGTCCGATCGCATCGAAGATCTCCGTGCGCATCATGCTGCCCGGCTGGTACGGCGCTGGTACCGCGTTCGAGCAATGGACCCATGAGTCCGGAGGGTGTGGAGACGACCTGCTGCGACGGATGAACTCCGAATGGCCCTTCTTCCGTACGGTTCTATCGAACATGGGCATGGTGCTCGCCAAGACCGACCTCGACATCGCCGCCCGCTACGCCGAACTGGTGCCCGACCGGGTGCTCGCCGAGAGCGTGCTCCGAACGATCGCGACCGAACACGCGCTGACGGTGTCCTGGGTCGAGCGGATCACCGAGGCCCCGCTGCTCGGCGACAACCCATCGCTGGCCCGCAGCATCCGCAACCGGTTCCCCTACCTCGATCCGCTTCATCACCTCCAGGTCGAGATGCTGCGGCGGCTGCGCGGTCGCGAAGTCGACGGCGACGGCGGCGGACCGGCCGACGAGCTCGTGGCCCGCGGCATCCAGCTCACCCTCAATGGGGTGGCTGCCGGTCTGAGGAACAGCGGCTGACCGCGATCCGAATCGCGGGGCCTTCACCCGAGCGCCGGTCGACGGCCTAATGTGCGCCGCGTGAAAGAACTCATCTACCACCGCATGCTCCTGCCAGCCGTCTCCCGCAACGCCGACCGGCCATGTGCCACGAACGCGGGCACCGGCGCAGTCACCACCTACGCACAGCACCTCGACCGAGTGACGCGTGCCATCGGCGGCCTCCAGGGGCTGGGCGTAGGTAGGGGTGACCGGTTCGCGGTGATGATGCTGAACTCGCCCGCCTACCTCGAGCTCTACCACGCCGCGTTCCTCGGCGGCGGTGTGGTGAACCCGCTCAACCTTCGGTTTGCGCCGAAGGAACTGGCCTACGTGCTGCGCGACTCCGGAACCAAGGTGTGCTTCGTCGACGCGATCTTCGCCAAGCTCATCGACGCCGTCAAAGCCGATGCCGGCCTCGAGCACGTCGTGCTCGTCGGTGGCGGCGACGCGCCCCACACGGTCACCTACGACGATCTGCTCGCCTCGGGTACGCCCGTGATCCCCGACGAGGGCGAGGAGACCGACCCGGTGGTGCTGATGTACACGGGCGGTACTACCGGCCTTCCCAAGGGCGTCCTTCTCGACCAGCGTTCCGAGATGCTCAACGCCTACCACGTGATGATGTCGCTGAAGCTCGCCAGCGACACCGTGAACCTCGTCCAGACGCCGATGTTCCATGCCGCCACCATGTTCAGCGTGCTCGGCGGACCAGCCATGGGGGCACACACCGTCGTGGTGCCGATGTTCGAGCCGACCGCAGTGATGAAGGCAGTGGAGACGTACCAGCCGAGCATCACCGTGATGGTGCCGACGATGATCGGGATGACGATGGCGCACCCCGAGTTCCGCCCCGAAGGCTTGGGCAGCTTCTCCGACCTCGTCTACGGCGCCTCACCGATGCCCCGGCCGTTGCTGGAAAAGATGTTGGCCCTCTACCCGCACATGAACATCTGGCAGGGATATGGCATGACCGAGAGCTCGAGTGTGCTCACCCTCCTCGGGCCCGACGAGCACCGCGCCGGCAACCAGTACTTGCGCTCCGCCGGCATGCCCGCCCCAGGAGTGGTGCTGTCGATCCAGGACGACGCCGGCGCCTTGCTGCCGGCGGGCGAGACCGGCGAAGTGTGCGCCCGCGCCGGCAACTTCATGATCGAGTACTGGAACAAGCCCGACGCCACGGCCGAGGTCTTCCGCGACGGCTGGTACCACACCGGCGACGCCGGCTACCTCGACGAGTCCGGCTACCTCTACCTGGTCGACCGGGTGAAGGACATGATCGTCACCGGCGGCGAGAACGTGTACTCGGCGGAGGTGGAGAATGCGATCGCCACCCATCCGGCCGTCCTGCAGGTGGCAGTCATCGGGATTCCGAGCGAGCAGTGGGGTGAGACGGTACACGCGATCGTCGTGCTGCGCGATGGTGCCAGCGCCACCTCCGACGAGCTCATCGCCCACGCTCGTGAAGCCATTGCCGGTTACAAGATCCCCAAGAGCCTCGACTTCCGGACCGAGCCGCTACCGCTCTCTGGGGCGATGAAGGTCCTGAAGAAGGATCTCCGTGCGCCCTACTGGGAGGGGCACGACCGCAAGGTCGGATGAGCTCGAACGAAGTGGCACACCAACCCATGAACGGCGATCAAGCCATGCGCGCTCACTCCGCGACCATCCCCGCGCCTAGGTTCGCCAACCCGGCGTGGGTCACTCCGCCTGCCCTGTCGGCGGCGACCGTCGCGATCGTGACGTCGGCAGCGCTGCACACGCCGGACGACGATCGGTTCACCGCCGGCGACACGAGCTACCGGTTCATCGGCAGCGATCGACGTGACCTCGTGCTCGGGCACTGGAGCCCGAACTTCGACCGTGCCGCCGTCGCGATCGACCTCAACGTGGTTTATCCCATCGATCGTCTCCACGAGCTGGCCGCCAGTGGCGTGATCGGAGCTGTCGCCCCGCGGCACGTGTCGTTCGCCGGCAACCAACCCGACGACGTGGCGACGGTCCGGCTCGATTCGGGACCCGCCGCCGCGGCGGCGCTGCGCGCCGACGGAGTCGATGTGGTGTTGCTCACGCCGGTTTGACCGCTGTGCACGCGCACCGTGAGTGTGCTCGCCCATGTGTTCGAGGCCACCGGCATCGCCACGATCGTGTTGTCGTCTGTGCGGGAGATGGCCGAGAAGGTATCGCCGCCGCGGGCGCTGCATTGCGAGTTCCCCCTCGGCCGGCCGCTCGGCAGGCCGGGCGACGCTGCCTTCCAGCACGACGTGCTGGCGCGCGCCTTCGCCCTCCTCGGGGCGCCGTCGGGCCCGGTGCTGGTCGATCACCCCGAGGTGATCGAGGCCGACGAACAGCCCGTGGCGTGCGCGCTGCCGCCGCGCTTCGATCCGAACCTGCCTGCCGCCGTCGACGAAGCGCATGGCATCCGCAAGGCCTACGACCGCGCCCTGGCCAGGCGCGGGGTGACATCGGTGGGGCGCGTCATCAACGCCGACGAGGTGCCGGCTGCGCTCGGAGTGCTGCACGACGTTGCCGAGGGAGCCGCGTGGGACGCGGCGGGGATCCCTGGGGGCAACACGACGGCTGTTTGTCACGACATCCGCACCTACTACGAGGAAGCCGCGCTCGAGCTCGTCGGCGGAACCTCGCCCGGTGGCCGCTCGCTTGAGGCGTGGTTCTTCGAGCGCACCGCGGCGGGCTCCACGATGCTCGCCGCGAGGGCCGCGATGCGCGACGCCGGCGCCAAGTTCCCGGTCTGGTTCTACATGGCACCTGGCCAGCGCTGAGCTGCTGCGCGCGAGCCGAGGCTCGTCGCCGAGTGGTCAGGGCTTCGGGGTGACGACGCCGTGTTCGATCATCGAGTCGGCCATCGCGATCGTCATCTCGCGCAGACCGCGTGGCGTCCACGACAGCTCGCTACGGATTCGCGTCGTGTCGAGGTTCTGGTGGACGCCGAGGTCGTTCAACCCCAGACGAGCGGTGCGATCCCACAGGGCGATCACACGCATCAGGAACCCCGGGAGGTTGCTCGTCGGAACCTTGAAGCCACGGCCGTCGAAGTGCTCGGCGAGGATCCGCGCGACCGCACGCATCGAGTGGTTCTCCTGTGCGCAGATGTAGCGCTTCCCGGCCGCCATGGGAAAGGTCATCGCGGCCACGTGGGCCGACGCGACGTCGCGCACGTCGACCATCGCGAAGTTCAGGTCGGGAATTGCAGGGAAGTCGCGTTCGAGGATCTTCTTCACCAACTCTCCGGACGTACCCCAGTCGCTCGACAGCAGCGGGCCGAGCACGAGACCAGGGTTGATCGTGACCAGTTCGGTCCGGGCGTTGTCGCCCAAGGAGCCGATGAAGTCCCAGGCCGCACGCTCGGCCAAGGTCTTCGACTTCTCGTACGCTCCGATCCGCGGGTCGTCGACGTTCGACCATTCGCTCTCGTCGAACACCTGATCGCGATCGCGGCCGTAGAGAACGGCTGCCACCGACGACGTGAGCACCACTCGTTCCACCCCGGCCGAGTTGGCCGCGCCCAGCACGCGGAGCACCCCGTCACGAGCCGGAACGATGAGGTCGTCGTCGTTCTTCGGGGGAGTGCGCGGGATCGGGCTGGCCACGTGAAGCACGAAGCGGCAGCCGGCGACGGCGGCATCCCATCCGTTATCGGAGGTGAGATCGGCAGCGACGACCGCGAAGTCGTCGCCGACACGGTCACGCGCGGCATTCGACAGGTGCGGCAACAAGACCGCGGCGATCTCGCCCGTGCGACCCGTCGACCGTGCCGTACCGCGTACGCGGTAGCCGGCCTCGAGCAACCGCAGGATGCAGTGTTGGGCGATGAATCCGGTTGCGCCGGTGACGAGCACAGTGTCGGGCGCGGTATCCGTCATTCGTGGTTTCCTCTTGGTGGGATCGTGTTGGCGGGGTCGTGGATGAGCTGGTCAGTCGAACCAGTTGAGGGCGGCGCGCATCGTGGTCTCGAAGTCCTCGAAGCTGCCCTGGGCGCGTACCGACGCGATCAGCTGGGCGTCGGCGCCGACCAGCGTGCGCAACGGCGTGGCATCATCGGTGGCCGCGAGGATGATCGCATCGGCCACGAGTTGCGGGTCGGCCGGGGATGCGTCTCCATCGAGCGAGAGGAGGGCCGCGCGAAACCGCACGGCCCGCTCGTGGTAGGCGGATGCCTCCCATCCCGATGGTGTGACGATGTTCGCGTGGAAGGCCGTGTCGAACCGGCCCGGCTCCACCAGCGCGACGCGCAAGCCGTACGTGGACACTTCGTAGTGCAGGGCTTCGGTCATCGCCTCGAGTGCGTGCTTGGAGGCCGCGTAGGCGCCTCCATATGGAACGGCGACGAATCCGGCGACGCTCGACACGTTCACGATCACGCCCGAGCCGCGCTGTCGCCAGGTGGGGAGCACGGCGCGGATCACTCGCATCGGCCCGCGCACGTTGGTATCCAGCTGTCGATCGAGCAGCTCGTCGTCGACCAGCTCCATTGCCGACTGCACCTCGAATCCGGCGTTGTTGACCACGGCATCCAACTCGGCGGGATCGGCGATCGCGCTAGCGACGGATGCTTCGTCGGTTACGTCGAGCTGGCGGATCTCGATCGGGAGACCCTCGGCGGCGATGACTGCGCGCAGCCCGTCTCCCTTTGCAGGATTGCGCATCGTGGCGACGACCTCGTGGCCGGCTCGGGCGAAGCCGAGAGCGCTGAGCAACCCGAAGCCGCTGTTCGACCCGGTGATGAGGACCTTCATGAACGTCTCCTGTTCGATGGCGAGGCCAAGAGGTTCCAGGCCCCTTCGATGGTTTGGTCGGCCAGATCTGGCGGCAGTTCGGTTCCCCGGTCCCTGTAGGCGCGGGTCACGCCCACCAGGCCGCCGTACACCTGCGCAACCAGCAGCTGCGGGTCGCCCGCGCGCACGCTGCCGGCGCGCTGCCACTCGGCCAACAGCCCGGCCATCGACCGGTCGAGGTCGGTGGCGATACCGCGGCTGCCGGCATCGAGGTAGGGACCGTGATGGTGGGTCTCGAGGAACGCGAACGCAGCCGGGTTGGCTGTGGCGAATCCGCACAGCCGTCGCCAGATGCCCTCGAAGATGAGTGCGGCCGGCTGGCTGCGGTCGAGCCCGTCGACCACGGCAGCGGCCAACGCCTGCTTCCATCGCTGGTAGAGGGCATTGACGACGCCCTCCTTGCCGGGGAAGTAGCGGTAGATCGTGCCGGCGCCCACCCCGGCGCGCTCGGCCACGAGGGGAACGGGCGTGGATCCGTAGCTGAGCGTCTCGAACAGGTCGAGGGCGGCGTCGAGGATGGCGGTGTCCTTCGGCATACGGAATGAATGTTCATTCCGCAACGGTCGCCGTGTCAAGTCCCTCGCCGATCAGGCGGGAGTCGGCCACTACCACGACGACGCGTTCAGGCCGAGCGGCGGTGCCCCGAAACGCCAGCGTGCCGGAACTGCCGGCGCTGATCGCGAGTGGCCCGGCGGGGGAAGCCGAACGGGTCGTCGGCGATGATGTGTTGGTCGTCGGCGACGAAGCGGTCGCAGCGCGGATCGTCGGGGAAGTAGCCATCGGCGTCGCCCCACACGATCTGGGCGACCTGCGGCAGCAGTTCGCCGCGCGGCGAGCGCCCGGCGTGGACGAACCACGCAGCCATGCGGGTGGGATCGTTGGCCAACCATTGGTCGGATACCGGTCGGACGATGAAAGGCGCTGCGCCCAGCCAGTGGCGCTGGTTGATGGGCAACGGTGAGCCGTTTCGGAACTGCTGGTACACGTGCGCGGTCAGTTGCATCGCGTGCACGGGGGACAGACCGGTGATCACGAACTCGGGCAGTCCCACCGCAGTGAGGCCGATTGTGTAGGTGAACGCGTGGTCGCCATCGGGTGGGCAGTGGCACGACACGCCGCTGCAATCGCCGAAACCGACGGCGACCAGGGCGAACCCGTTGCGCAGGATCTGATCGGTGGCGGCTGCTGCGGCTGGGGCCGTTGCGGCGGCGATCGAAGCTGGGTGTCTGGTCATGACTTGCAGCATGACGGAGGGATAAGACACGGTTGGGTGCAGAGTGGTCGCGGCCGGTCCGGCCGGTCCGGACGGCTACTGCGCTGCGGCCGCCAAGCGGCCGACCAGGAACCGCCGGTCGCTGTCGTTGCACGGGCATTCGGCCTGTAGCAGGCTGCGGCCGTTTCGCGCTCGCCCAACCGTCGCAAGAAGTCGGCGCGGGTGGCCCAGTACAAGTGCCAGCGTTCGATCGGCGTGCCGATCAGGTCCTCGAGCAGGGCGAGGCCGGCACCTGGTCCCTCGACCTCGGCCACGGCGATGGCCCGGTTCACCCGCACCACCGGAGTTGGCGATCGACGCTCGAGCATCTGGTAGAGCTGGGCGATCTGCGGCCAGTCGGTGTCGGCGGCGGTCTCCGCGATGCTGTGCAGGCAAGCGATGGCGGCCTGGATCTGATAGCTCCCCGGACGTCCCCGGCGGAGCACCGAATCGACGAGCCGGGCCGCCTCGACGGTCGCGGCACGATCCCAGGTAGTGCGATCCTGATCTGCCAGTAGCACCACGTTGCCGTGCTCGTCGAGGCGTGCCGCCCGTCGGGCATGTGCGGCCAGCATCAGTGCGAGCAGACCGATGCACTCCGAATCGTCGGGCATCAACGACATGAGCAGGCGACCGAGCCGGATCGCTTCTTCGGCGAGATCGATTCGCGACGTGGCGCTGCCGGTCGGGGCATGGTGCCCGGCCGTGAACACCGCGTAGATCGTTCCCAGCACCGGCTGAAGGCGATCGGGGAGCTCATGCTCCGGCGGCACCCGATACGGGATGTGCGCTT